>DASTET010000906.1:0-3170 GCA_035709445.1 Blastocatellia bacterium
GTCTCTATCATAAGCGGCTCATCACTCCCCTTCTCACTTGCGGGCGAATCTTTCTCTGCCGCCAGCGCCATAGGTAGCAGCCCGGCCTGCGCCTGCCCCGCGCCGCCTGGGGCGAAAGGCGCAGCAGAGGCCGCGAGCGAGACTGTCTTTCCCGGCTGCCTGTAGACGAACAGGACAGTCTCTATCATCGAGAAGAGGTTCGGCACCGCATAAAACACCGTCAGACCGTATATCAACAGGAGCCCGGCAACCGTGACGCTCACTTTGAGCAACCGGTTTTCGAGCCACCTGAACCTCTTCGGCGGCGCAGGCGGAATACTCATAAATCCGGGAGCCGGCGTGCTCTGCCCGGGTCTCACCCATCGCCTTATGAGCTTTCTTATCGCCCTGCGCAAGGCCAGCTTCTTAATCGTACGGCGCGCGCGCATGCCTTTGAGCAGCAGGAGCCGTAGAAAGCGCTTCTCGCTCGAAACGAGCCTGAGCGAGGATACGAGCGTGGTCGCCGCCAGCAGGAATGCGCAATAGATCCTCCCGGCGATGTAGAGCCGCTCCCACAGGTGTATCTCCGCGCCCGCTTTTATGTCGGCGGCGCGAGGTACGAGAAAGAGCGTGCCGAGCCAGGTGTAGAGGAGCGTCAGCGCCAGAAAGAGAATAAACAGGTGGCGGTTTTGAGTACGCTGCCGCCGCGCGCTCTGGCGGGGGAGGAATATGTCGAGCGACCTGAGGTTCGGCGGGAACGGCTTCTCCTGCGGCCAGCGATAAACCTTCAAATACCCGAAGCAGCAGATCAGGCAATAGATGCTCAGCAGCACAAGCATAAACGGCATGAACCCTATGTGCATTTGCCTCGATCTCGCTTCGACCGGCGCGCCTGTGGATGCGACCATACCTTTTGTTACGTAATCTGCCGGGTCCTCGTAGTCGCTGTAGAACCTCAGCGGCCATAATCCTTCGCGTCCCACGGTCGTGATCCAAACGCTTGGTCTGGTCGCATCCCCTGTTCTGTTCTTCTTGAACGGGGTCGTATATTCGATCATCTCGCCCTGTCTATCGAGCAGAGCGAGCGTGGCGTTATAGACGCCCTGCGCCCCGTTGTTCGGAAATTGAAGCCGCTTCTGCTGCCCCTTTGAAGTGACGCTCCACGCCTGGTTCTTGTTAAACAGCGGGTAGGTGGAGACGACTATCGTACCCTCCATAAAGGAGCTGTATGTCGGATGTGAATAGAGTATGTCGCTTTCGAGCGTGAAGAGCCGGACATCGGGACAGTACTTGCGGACCTGGCGTGCCAGAAAGAGCTTGTCTTTAGTGTCCGTGGCCAGAAGCCCGACATAACGAAACCCCGCGCGAGAGATGGTCGAGAGCGTGCTCGACAGCACGAGCTCATCGTAAAGCGGGGTCGTGGCGGCGAGCGCGGGCAGTACGTCGCGCGGGTTGCCGCTCTCGTCGAGCGAGAGCGGAAGCACCGTGCGACCGGGGTCTGCGGAAGCGCCTGCGAGCTGATTGTACTGGTCTTTCAGAGGGAGGCTCTTTTCGTAGGCGCTTCGCGTCTTCGAGATGTGCATCGGAAACGGGATGCTCAGCCAGCAGCGCGCGCCGCATTCACCCGTCGTGTGATCTTCTCCGAGGCCCGGCCCTTGACCGGCTCGCTCTGTGGCATCAAGCGAGACGCGGTTTCCGGCTTCGACCGCAATTTCGTGCTGAAGGGCGCTTCCGTAACCGGTGTTCGATTCGGTGAGAACGGCGACCTTGTGATGATCGACTCCGAGGTCGTCGAGGTACTCAACAAGCTTCGAGAGCAGAACGCCGTCGGGGATGACCGTCGCCTGAAACTCTACAAAGCGTTTCTTATCGACCTCGCGTTCCAGCTCCGCCTTGTTGGCCACGTTGCTGGCGCTGCCCGATATTATTCTGAATTCCACGGCCGTCTGTTTTGAGGCGTTCTCTTTCCACCATACATCAATAATGCTCTTGAGCGATTTCACGGAGCCCGAAAAGGTCGGCCCAAGAAGTCGAATCTTGCGGGCGGGCGGGATGGCCGGGACCGCCTGGCCCTGGCGCGCTGATGGTTGCTCCTCTTGTTGCCACTGCTTAGCGATCGATCTCATCGCGCTCTCAAAGGCGA
The DNA here is from genome assembly GCA_035709445.1 of Blastocatellia bacterium. Classification (GTDB taxonomy): domain Bacteria; phylum Acidobacteriota; class Blastocatellia; order UBA7656; family UBA7656; genus DASTET01. The sequence goes on from DASTET010000906.1 coordinate 2,123, forward strand.
GCTTGTGAATGCCCGATGTGGGAGTCTCGCCTACGAGGAAGAGCGCGAGCAGCCGGGCGTCTTTTTCATCCTTTGAGCGAAAGATGACGATGCCGGGGTTCTCTTCGTAGAGCCTGTGCGCGGAATTGGCCTTTGCCGCATCGACGGGCATAGCGAGGCAGCTCCAGGGGAGCGAGTACCGGTCGACGACGTACCCGCTCCATTCTATTGCTCGCTGTATCGCGCCTATTTGCAGGTCGAAGTGCCATCCAATTTGCGAATCGATAGGGTCGGGGACGGTGGCGACAATAAAATCGAGCTTCAAATCCTGCGATGTGTATTCGCCGAGCAGTCGCTCAAAGTTTCGATAACAGGACTGGTCGGTCTTTTGCTCGCCCGGCTTGCTCTGCGGAGCTTTAACCGGAGCGGGCGCCGCGTCCGTCACCGGCGCAGGCGTCGCAAGCGTTTGCAGACCGGATATTATCAGGATCGCCAGGAGGAGGAGCCCTCCGCTTTCAGGTTTCATACTTGCCTCCGAAGACCTGGACGCTAAGCCTCTACTTAGAACAGACGCAAGATGACGGGGTTATTCTGCAATAGATTGTGAGCTATCTCTCAGAGGAAGGAGAAGGCGGAAAGAGATAACCGGATATTACCGCAGACGGCGCCGCAGGTTCGCAGAGGATTTATACTTCCTCTGCGTGCCTGCGGCGTCCTCTGGGGTAAATATAATTATTCGTACCGGAGCGCGACCATGGGGTCGACTCTGGTAGCGCGCCGGGCCGGGACGTAGCAGGCCACAAAGGCCACCCCGACAAGCAACAGCGAGATGGCCGCGAACGTCAGCGGGTCGGTCGCCCCTACGCCGAACAGCAGGCTCGACATCAGACTGGTAAGGAAGAAGGCTGCTCCCAGTCCTATGCCTACGCCGACAAGCGCGAGCGCCATCCCCTGCCCTACTATCATCCTCATCACGTCCGAGCCGCGCGCGCCTAACGCCATGCGTATGCCTATCTCGTGCGTGCGCTGGTTGACCGAGTAAGCCATCACGCCGTAGATGCCTACCGCC
>DASTET010000907.1:0-3949 GCA_035709445.1 Blastocatellia bacterium
GCGCCGGTCATATCGCTGCGAAAATAGCCGGGACTCTTCCGGTATGCGCGGGCTCGGTGTGCCGGGCGTGCCGAGAAGGGTGGTCTGTCCCGGGTCCGGGTCGCGGCGCTCGAACTGCTGTTGAACGCCGCGGATGCGTTGCGCGATCTGGGAGTTCCAGACCTTAGACCATGTCCAGCTGACGGGATTGATCATGGGCTTGTGCGCGGAGCTATCTGAGGCCGAGTATCTCTTCCTGGCTGCGCCTTACGACCTTCATCCTCGGCTCGGGAGCCGGATCTTGAAACAGGTGGTCGAGCGCTACGGCGAGCACGAACCCGTCCCCGTCGTCGGGGGAGCGGTGCGGCGACTGGCGGTTGCGAAACTTGTCCTTCTCTTCAAGCTTTTTGACGAACCGGCCCTCGCGGTTTCTCGGCTCACACTCGCGCTCGCAGAGGTCGACCATCAATGTCTCCGGCGGGTTTTTGATCGCTAAAGTCTTCAGCGATTCTGCGACGTCGGCAGTAAGCTCCGTGATCGTGTCGTAGTACGCATGCTCGTCCTTCGGCTTACCGCCGAAGTTGACCTCGATCACTCTAAAATCGGGGAAGGCCTTGATCAGCTCGTCATCAATCTCGAGCAAGTCGACGCCGCCCCCGAAGCCGCCGCCGGCGTCAACCCTGATGTGAAGGGAGGTGATGGCCGGGTGCTTCTCCTTCATCTCCAGGCAGAATCGCTTCGTCGCCAAGTAATACTCGATGTTGTTCTGCTGAGCGAACCGCGCATATCGAGCGGCTACGCCGTTATAGCGATAGTATCCCGTCCCCACATCCAGGCCCCAGCGCGCGCAGTCAATTCCGAGGCGCAGGCAATCAGGTCGGTCCGGCTGGGGCTCGCGTTTGGTTGCCGCCTCATACCTCCCGACGGGGATCAAGTTTTTATCCGATATGCTCGCGGGCGCGATACCGAGCACCCGGAACATGAACTCCGGATCGGGCCGATAGATGACGCCCGCCCGCCATGCGACCTCGAAGGTGTGATTATCCTCGTCGTGCTCGGTAACGGTCTCGGCGTGTTTTTCCAGCATCTCCTCGACGTACTGGCGCTTGACGGCGCCGGGGACCACCTCGCGCCCCTCCAAGACGTTCGGGTGGTGCAGGCAAGACATGCGGAAATTCACGACGTTCGACCAGGCGCCCGCCTTGTGGAACTTCGAGGTCCGGGTGCGCGGGTTCGCAAGCATAAGCACGATCGATATCCCGCCGCTCGTCATGCTGTCGACGGCCTGCCAGACGAAGTCGGCAATGCCCTCGGCTTCGTCGAGCACGAAGATCAGGTACTTGCCGTGCTGCCCCTGGGCGCGTTCCGTGCCCTGACCGCTCGCGTTGTTCGTCGCGCGCCCTTTGATGAAGTGATCGTCCGAGCGCTTGAGCTCCAGGTCGAGGATGCGGCCAGGCAGCCCCTTGCCGCGCCGGTCGGACTTGATCTCTTTGAAGAGCAGGTCGTGGATCTGCTCGAAGCTCGGCGCGAAACAGTAACCGACCGAGGGCGTGAAGTGGTCGAAGAAGTGGTTGACTATCCCGCTCGCGAGCTTCGTCTTCCCGACGGTGTGGCCGGCCTCGATCCGGAGCCGGTTCTTTATCACCTCGCCCGGACGCCAGTACTCGAGCTGCCCGGCGGTGAGAATCCCGGCTTCGAAATCGGCGCGCTCGTGCTGCTGGCGAAGCGCCAGGACGTATGCGTTCAGGATCTGGCGCTGTCCCGGGTGCTCGTCATCACCGGTCCAGGGCTGCCAGCCGAGACGCTTCTCGATGTATAGCGCTGGCTTGTCGCGGGTCTCGTCGAACTCGCTGCCCGCTTCGGCCGGCCCATACAAATCGAGCGCGTACTTCGCCGCCGCCGCCTGCTGCTCGGGCGGCAGCCTCAGTATTCGCTCTGCCACTTGCTCTCGACTAAGCATTAGAAGAATCAGCAGAAGGCAGGTCCTCGGGTTTAACCCCGAGAATTTCTGCCAGTGCCTCTCGTGGATCAACTTTGACTTCGTGTTTGACCGTCCATTCGCCGAGCTCGACCGCAGCCTGCTTTTCGGTTGCTCGCATTTCATTCAGGAGCGCGGTGTCGACCGCGTAATAATCAACCGGCTCTACCCGTTTGGTGGGATAGAGGGTCTCCTGCTCCTGGACATCCCCGGACTCAGAAGGCTTCTGCTCCCGTTTGACCTCGAAGACCTTGACGAAACGGGTCTCTTTTACGAGCAGACCGGTCCTTCCGCCGGGAACATTCTTGTGCTCTTTGGCCCGCGCTCGGATGACCTCCTCCATCCTGCGCTGCCGGTCCACGAGCGCCGCGATCCGGTTCTCCTTCGCGGCGATCCCTTTGGCCTTAAGTCGCTGCCTGACCTCTTTGAGGATCTGGGCGACGCGGGCTTTGAACTCGGGCAGGCTTTTCCAGCGATGCAGGGTAGTGCGGCCTATATCAAGCTTGGCCGCGATCGCCTCATCGCTAAGCTTATCGTCCGCAACGAGAAAGGCTGCTTGTTCCTGCTTCGCGCTAAGCGAATTTCTTGTTTCATTTTGTTTCATTAAATAGATCGTGTGGGGCGGTCGACCACGCATGAAAGACCAGTCCGATCTGGCGGATTTCCAAATCGGAAATTGTTTCCGATTTGAAAAATGGGCGGCCTGAGCCGTGCCCGTGATCCCGGCCGCCCTGCTGGCAACGCGCAGATCAGCCTGGCGCTGACGTGCTCGCGGCTGTGGCGCTCGACTCCCGGCAGCAGCTCAGGCAGAAATCACAGTCCGGGCAGAGTGAAGCACTGCACGCACAGCCTGTTTGATAGAGCGCGCCGCAGCACGCGCAGCGCTCGCGCTCGGAGTTACGCTCGACTGCCAGCGCGTCCTTCCTCTCGTGCCTGACTTTTCTGCTGAACCGCATCGCGGGGAAAACCAAAGAGGCAGGGAGCCCCAGGCTCCCTGCTGTGTGTGTGAGAAGAAGAGTCAAGAACCCGACTCCTCTTGATTATCGGACTCGTCGGCCTGCGCCGAGAGCCAGCAGGTGGGTTGGAGCCAGGGTAAACGTGCTGAAAGGGATAAGACGGGTCTCCCTATCTTGCTTACCTACCTCAACGGTTACAGAAGGAGGTAATCCTGACGATACAAAAGTTGAACGGCGGCTCCTTCACTTGTCCCGCAGCCTATTGAGGATCGCTTCCACCTCCCCGGCCGTGACAAGCTGTTGTAAGCGCTCTTCAGCGACTCCGGCCATGCGCCCCAGGATATATCTGGCTGCTTCCGCATGGTCTGTTCGCCATCGAGCCATCTCAATCAGCCTCTCCCGCACTTCCGCTTTACGTAACTGCGCAAGCAGCCTCGGATTTCTATCTCTGGTTAGAGAAGAAAGGAGATTGCTGGCTTTGTTCAGGTCGGTCCAGGTCCTAGATAACAACAACTCGATGAAATCTTCGGCCGGAATATCCCTGGCGAGATTCGGATTCGACTCAACCAAGACGAGTAACGCGCGCGTAGCGTTGTTGCGGACCGTGCCGTCGCTGTCACGACTCGCATGCGCTAGAGCCGTAAGCTGAGGCTTGGATTGACGTGCATACCCGAGTAGCTGTGCGGCAACGGCTCGCTGTTGGCTGTCCGAAGAAGTCTCCAGAACCTGGCGCAGCAAAGCTTCATGATCCATGGCGTATGCCCGCATCTCGAGCTGCGTGGAGCGAAGAGGAGGATACTCTGAAAGAGCGTACCCCTTTGACCGATCTTCGGCGGCCGCTCCTTTCTGCACCGCCTCAGTGAGGGCGCTCATGAACCGTTCGTAAAGATCGAGAATGTTTTTCGGCAGCCGAGCGGTCCCTCCCGGCTGAGGGTTGTAGCGCATAGTCTTGCCGGAGAGCCCAATATAGATGATCCAGTTGCCTTGCTTGTCGCAGCAGGTGGGCGCAATGTCCGTCGGCAGGTGGGCGGCCCCC
>DASTET010000908.1:0-11107 GCA_035709445.1 Blastocatellia bacterium
GGCGAAGCGGCAAACCAACATGAGTTTGCAGGACGACAACATCGCGGCTGGCGAGCCTGGGAAGAGGGGCCCACTTCCCGCCATTCTCTCTACCGTTCACTCTGGCAGCTATTGCAGCCTTTGCCGGAAACCGCGCGACGAGAGATACTCGACGAGCTTGCGGCCTGGTCCGGCGCGGGGCCGCAAGACGGGGCGGACCATCGCCCGCTCACTATTGAGGAAGTAATTGCGCTGGCTAAAGGGCCGCTGTTTGAGGTCGGCTCTCACACGATCACGCACCCTGTATTATCGGCCCTGCCGGCTGATTCGCAGCGAGATGAGATTCGACAAAGCAAAGCCGAGCTGGAAGAGATTCTGGGAGATCGCGTGACGAGCTTCGCCTACCCGTACGGAGGGAAGTCCAATTACACGGATGAGACAATCGCGATCGTTTGTGAAGCCGGATTCACCAGCGCCTGCTCGACTCTTGCGAAGGTCGTCGAGCGCGGGGCGGACCGTTTTCAGTTGCCTCGTCTTCAGGTTAATGATTCGAATGGTGAAGAGTTTTATAGATGGTTGAATCTGATCCAGACAGCGGGCTAGAAAGGTTCGCTATCTGACCTGAGCTCTGCTCGCCCGGATTAAAACCATGATGTCGCTGCGCCTGTTCAAGAACGTTTTCGGTGGCACGGAGAATCGGATGATCAACTTTTGCAAGCGAGGTCTCTCTATGGTGCTGCAATACCGCCCGATGGACGGAGGCAAGGAGCTACTGGACTCGGAATACTCAAGCGGCGTTTGGGACTATCTCCGAGATGTGGAAGAGCTGTCGCGGTTCAGTGTGGTTGCCGGGTACTGTCATCATCTGAAGGAGCGGGGCTCCATCCTGGAGATAGGATGTGGCGAGGGGGTTCTTCAGGAGAGGCTCGACAATAGAAAGTATTCGCGCTACGTCGGCGTTGACATCTCCGCCGAGGCTATCAGCCGCGCCGCTCACAAGCAGGATGAAAAGACCTTTTTCGTAGCTGAGGATGCTGAAGCCTACACTCCCGACGAGCGATTCGACGTGATCATATTCAACGAATGCCTGGAATACTTCACCGATCCTCCGAGACTCGTAACCAGATATGATGGCTTCCTGAAAGAGGACGGTATTTACATTATCTCCATGTTCGTCGGGCTCGATACTGCGAGGACCAGACGCATCTGGAAGATGCTTGAGACAGTCTATAAAGCTGAGACCGAGACCCGCGTATCGAATAAGAAGGGCTATACCTGGATCATAAAAGTCCTGGTACCGACAAAGCGCAGAATCTAGGAGAGAATTAAGAAGCCGTTGCAGAAAGTCGCCAGGATGAACTCTAATTTCTTCATTGTTTTTTCGTTGCCGAGATGCGGAAGCACCGCGATTCACAGGGGGCTCAATTCTCACTCCGGGATTAACTGTCTCTACGAGCCGGACTTCTCTAATGCGGACTGGAATGAAGAGGCTGTCAGAGCGGAAATCAATAGAATCCGCTGTGAGTATTCGGGGATCAAACATGTCTGGGATCCATCCGGGTTTCCGTTTGTGAGCACGCATATTTCTTCAATAGCCGGGCTGGATTCCAATTACGACAGGGTCTTGAATCTGAATTCGATGCTGCTTTCATTGCCGGCCAAAAAGGTCCTCTTTTTGCGCAGACGCAATCAACTTGAGAGAATCCTGTCCGATCTGCTGGGACAGCAAACCGACCTGTGGGGACCTGCTTTCCCGGATGCTCGGATCGCGGAAGGGTTGGATGAGACGAAGAAGTATCAAGACGAGCTAAAAGCAAAGCGGGTTCAGCCAGTCAGTTTAGAGGTCATAGAGTGGTATTTAAACAATATACCCACCCTGGAGGATGAGCTCAGGAGGAGGGTCCCTGAGGAGGATTGTTTGGATTTGTTCTACGAAGAGATTTTCGGTCCCGAAGTAGGATTGGACCGCAGGCTGGCGATTTATCAGCGAATTCTCGATTTTCTGGGTCTTCCAACCGCCCCCTCGTACTGGGATAGACCCACGGTAATGGAGTTGTTCCATCCGAAAGCCAAGCTGAATGATGCTTCAACGCTTGGTCGCATCCCGAATCTGGCGGAGGTCCGGGAGCGCTTTCAAAATAGATCGTTAACATTATGATCGGGCCGGGGCTTTGCCGCCCGAACCGTACGCGGACGTTTAAGGGATATCAGCGAGAGCTATGTGAGCGCCAGACGAAAAGACTGTATAGCAATGCAAGAACTCTCTTCCACGAATGAGTTTGATTCACTGCGTTTGAGCGTCGTCATCCCGACCTACCAGCGGCGAGGGCTCGTGGTCGCGTCCGTGCGCGCTCTGGCGCGACAGGAATTCGACGGAAAGTTTGAAGTCATCGTTGTCGTCGACGGGTCGGCGGACGGCACGACCGAAGCGCTAAAAGAGATAGACGTCCCTTTCCCTTTCACCGTTCTGGAACAGGAGAACCGGGGCGCTGCGACCGCGCGCAATCGGGGGGCGGCAGCAGCGCGCGGCGAGCTATTGCTTTTTCTCGACGATGATATGGAGGCGCATCCGCGACTGCTGGCCGAGCATGATCGCTCGCACCGGGAAGGCGCCGATGTCGTATTTGGGCATCTTCCTCTGCACCCCGAATCGCCTTCCAATTTTCTGAGCGCCGGTATCAAGCTGTGGACCGACGGGCGGCTTGAACGTCTGCTGGCTCCGGGCGCGAGTCTCACGCTTCACGACCTGATGACCGGACAGATGTCTCTATCACGCGAACTCTTCGATCGCGTCGGCTGCTTCGATACCAATTTCACGCTGGGGGGGACCTTTGGCGATGAAGACATAGATTTCGGCTATCGCCTGATGCGCGCCGGATACCGGCTGGTCTTCAATCCCGACGCGATAAGCTGGCAAAACTATATAGTGCGACCGCGCCAGTACCTGCGTCAGTGGCGTCAGGCCGGGCGCGCCGACGTAGCATTTGCGCGAAAGCACCCGGAGCAGGCGAAAACGATCTTCGCGCTCAATGGGTCGGAGAAGCGGACGAATCGGTTTTTGTGGCGTCCGCTCATCGCTCTGTCTCCAATTACTATTCCTGTGATGGCTGCATTGCGCTGGCTCGCCCTGGCGCTCGTAGAGCGAGGGATCGAAACGACGAAGGTCGTCAGGTTCTTCTACCAGGTCTGGGCGATGGAATATTGGCGAGGTGTTTGGGAAGCGGGAGGGATGCCGCGCCCGAGGCGGTTGCGCGTGCTGGCCTACCACGCCATTCGAGATTTAGCGGACGCTCCCGTCATAGCAGATTACAGCGTCCCGCCGGATCAGTTTCGCCGTCATCTGGACATGCTGCTGCGAGCCGGGTTTCAGTTCATCACTGCCGACGAGTTCCTCTGCTTCTTACGTGATGGCGGCGGCCTGCCGCGACGACCCGTATTGCTGACGTTCGATGACGGCTATGAAGAGCTTAAAGATGTCGTCTTACCTATATTGAGAGAGCGCAAGATCCCGGCAGTCGTATTCGCCGTGAGCGGACTGGTAGGTAAGACGAATGAGTGGGATGAGGCGATCGGAGCGCCGCAGCTTCGGTTACTTGACGCGAACGGCCTCAAGTCGTTGGCACAGGCAGGAGTAGAGGTCGGAGCGCACTCCCGCACCCACCGGGCCCTCAACCGATTGTCGGACGAGGATCTCTCTGAAGAGGTAGCAGGCTCGGTTGCGGAGCTCCGAGCGGTCGGGCTCAACCGTCCGAGGATGTTCGCCTATCCTGAAGGTGAGTACAACCAGGCAGTCCTGCAAGCAGTACAGGAGACCGGTATTGAAGCGGCCTTCACAGTGGTCCCCGGCCGCGTGCGCCACAGCCACGACCCTCTACAGATTCCTCGCATAGAGATTATGAGGGCCGATACTGGCTGGAGGTTTCTCTGGAAGGTACTGTACGCGGGATAGCCGATCTGCTGGCAGGCGGGTTTGCCTTTACGAAGTATGAGCGCAACCTGCGATTTTGTAACACCATTGGAATGACAGAAAATGGTAGGCTGAGGAATAATCTCCGAGGGGTCTGGTTATGAGCAGTTATGCGGTCTTGCTATCGAATCGGCGGTTGATTTACGCACGCGACATCTTGAGCGAATTAGTCGCTCGCGACATAAAGCTGCGCTATAAGCGATCGGTCATGGGGATTGCCTGGACCCTGCTCAATCCTCTCACGGAATTGCTCATCCTGCTCTTCATTTTCAAAGTCGTATTGCCTCTCGACATTCCAAACTATACTTCATTTCTCTTCATCGGGATTCTGGTCTTTGGCTGGTTGCAGTCATCGCTGGTCTTTGCAGCCAACGCGATTGTGGCTAATCGTGACCTGGTCAGGCAGCCCAATTTCCCGCCGACCATTCTCCCTGTTGTCACGGTCACCAGCAATCTGATCCATTTTCTGCTGGCGCTACCGATTCTGTTTCTCTTTCTGCTCTTTAACGGCATCAGGCCGACAATCGCAATTCTGGCGTTGCCCTTCGTGATCGCATTGCAGTTCACCTTCACTTTGAGCCTGGCCTATCTGGTGGCGGCGCTTCACGTCAGGTTTCGGGACACGCAGTATCTGCTCAAGGTGATACTCCAATTTCTCTTTTACCTCTCGCCGGTATTCTATTCCGTCGGCGACGTGCCGGCGCGCTTTCAAACGCTCTACCACCTCAACCCGTTAGTCTTCCTGATCGATGCTTATCGCGCCGTGCTGATTCGGGGAGAATTTCCGCATCCACTCTCTATGCTGGGGCTCAGTTTGCTTTCGGCCGCCTTGCTCTATTCAGGTTATGCTGTTTTCAGACGGGCCAGCTATCGTTTTGTCGAGGAGTTAGGATGAAGAACGTAGTCGTCGTCGACGGGTTGAATAAAGAGTTCGAGCGGTACGATCCTGACCGGCCCTGGACGCTTCAGGAAGCCGTGCTGCGCGGGCTGTGGCGAAGACGATCGAAGGGACGCTTCTGGGCGCTGCGCGATGTAAGTTTCCAGGTGCCGGCGGGGCGCAGTTTTGGCGTGATAGGCGCCAACGGGTCAGGCAAATCTACGCTCCTGCGGATTCTCGGCGGGGTCATGCCGCCCGACAGCGGCACTGTGAAAGTGGATGGAAGGATCGGGGCGCTGCTCGACCTGGGCGCCGGGTTTCATCACGACCTCACCGGGAGAGAGAACGTTTTCGTGAACGGCATCATCGGGGGGCTCACCCGTCGCGAAGTGGCAGAGCAGTTCGATTCCATAGTGAGCTTTGCCGAACTGGAAGAATACATAGATAGTCCGCTGCGCACCTACAGCACGGGTATGCAGATGCGGCTGGCTTTCGCCATCGCCGTGCATGTCGAGCCGGAAATCCTGCTCATCGATGAAGTGCTCTCGGTCGGCGACCTGGCTTTTCAAAGCAAGTGCTTCGATCGCATAGCTCGATTCAGGGCCGAAGGCTGTTCCATCGTCCTCGTCTCACACGATGTCTCTATGATCAAGGAACTTTGCGACGAGGCGCTCTGGCTACGACATGGGCGAGTGATGGCTCGCGGCCCTGCCGGGGAGGTCGTCGACCTCTACGTTGCGGAGACGAGCCCGGAAACACAGGGGCGTACTCCAGACACGCACCCGCCGGTCGGCGCAATGGCCGGGACCGAGTTAAAGCTCGGAGAGGACCGCTTCGGTACTCTCGAAATGGAGATCACTTCCGTGCGGCTTCTGGATTCACTGGACAGGCCCGCCGCCGAGATTTCAAGCGGCGACCCTCTGAGAGTCGAGATCAGTTTTCAAGCCGCCGGACCTATCTGCTCTCCGAATTTTCAGGTTTATCTACATCGCGAAGATGGGCTGGTCTGCTGTGATCTGGCCACCGAGACCGGTGGGCCAGCCTTGACGAAGATCCAGGGCAAGGGAAGGGTGGTGCTCCACATCGACCAGATGCCTCTCAATGCGGGGCTGTATTACATTGATGTGGGCGTTTATAAGCACGACTGGTCCTATGCTTATGATTATCACAGGAAAGTTTATCCATTGACGGTTCGCTCAACCGAGAAGCAGGATGGCGTGATTCGGCCGCCGCACCGGTGGGAGGTCAAATTCCACCCGGCGGATGAGACTCACACGCCTTCCTTGATCCGGTCGTAACTAAATAGAGATTTACCATGTCCGATCGAATAACTAAACCGGTGCAGACAGAAGCTGTCTTCGACAGTTGGGACTACATCGTATTTGCGCTGCTCAGCCTCGTGAGCCTCTTTGTAACGGGGACCTTTCTCGAATACTGGCTTTCGCTCAGGGGCTGGGTATACCACCCTATAAGCTCCGTGATCAGCAAGCTCATATTCCTGGTGGTAATCGTGAACTATTTCGGGCGATGGTTCCTGCTGCCTTATATGAGAAGGCCCAAACCCATGGCGGCAAGGCCGGGCTGGAGGGTCGCAGTCGTGACGACGGTCGTGCCAGGCAATGAGCCGCTCGACATGCTGGAAGTGACCTTGAAATGCATGGTCGCAATCGATTACCCGCACGACATCTGGGTGCTTGATGAAGAAGATAGCGACGAGGTGAAGGCGTTATGCGAGAAGCTCGGCGTTTATCACTTCAGCAGGAAGGGGATGGCCAGTTATCAAACCCGTACGGGCACGTTCCAATCCCGCACCAAGCACGGAAACTATAACGCGTGGCTGTATGAGACAGCCTTCGACCGCTATGACATAATCACGTCGTTCGACCCGGACCATATCCCCGCTCCCAATTTTCTCTCAAGGGTGCTCGGCTATTTTGACGATCCCGACGTCGGTTACGTGCAGGCGGCCCAGGTCTACTACAATCAGGAAGCCTCTTTCATCGCCCGTGGGGCGGCTGAAGAGACCTATGCCTATTACTCTTCGATCCAGATGGCGAGCTACGGGATGGGGTATCCGATAATAATCGGGTGCCATAACACCCACCGGGTCACCGCGCTCAAGGAGGTCGGCGGCTTTGCGACGCACGAAGCCGACGATCTGCTGATAACGCTCTATTACCGGTCGCACGGGTGGCAGGGGGTCTATGTCCCTGAGATACTGGCCCGAGGGCTGACCCCGGTCGATTGGGACGGCTATCTTACCCAACAGCGCCGATGGGCGCGCTCGGTCCTCGATATAAAGCTGCGCTTATATCATAAGCTCGACGATAACCTCTCGCTCAAAACGCGGGTGATAAGCTTTCTGCATGGATTCAATTATCTCTATAAGAGCTTCATCATCCTTGCGGGCGTGCTGCTTACGCTCTTTATGCTCGCGACCGGGACTGCTCTGAAGCTTGCCTCGCTTCCTGCATTGCCGAGGTTTGGCCTCTTTTGTCTCGTGCTGCTGCTTTGCGATCTCTACAGGCAGCGATTCTACCTGGACCCTGAAAGAGAATATGGGCTGCACTGGCGGGCCGGGCTGCTGCAATTCGGCAAGTGGGCGTATACGCTGCTGGCGCTTTGCGAGGTCATATTGAAACGCCGTACGCCTTATGCTTTGACCTCCAAGGTGAAATCGGGACGGCGGCGTCACATGATATTCTGGCCGCACCTCTGGGTATCGATTCTGGTCCTGGTCTGCTGGGGGATCGGGGCGGCATCCGGACGTATCACGGAGCCGCTGCTCCACGTATGGGGCGGCTTTGTAGCGGCGGGCTCGCTCGCGCTTGCGCTGACCGATTTTCTGCGGTTCCCGGCCCCGTTCGATAAAAAGCTGATACCTTCGACCGCTCAGGAGAGATTAAAACAGCTTGAATACAATTGAACCGATCAGGGGCGCGGTCGCGCCCCGGCGGCTGTCGGTTCCTATAGCGACTGATTATGCGAATAGGCGTTGACGCAACCTGCTGGCAGAATTCTCGCGGTTATGGCCGACATGCGCGCTCATTGCTTGGCGCGCTGCTCCGCCTGGACTGTGAGAACCACTACACCTTCTTCATGGATTCGACAGAGAATTCAGAGACGGTGCCTTCGAGCGCCGAGGTGCGGCTCGTCCGGGCAGCCGCGCCTGCTGTGGTCGCCGCTTCATCCAACGGCCATCGGTCATACGGCGATATGTGGAGGATGAGCCGCGCAATGTCCGAGCCGGGTCTGGACCTGCTGCTGTTTCCGACCGTCTATAGCTACGTGCCTGTGCTCTCGCGCGCAAAAAAGATAGTGATCATACATGACATCATCGCCGAGACGTACCCGCAGCTCACGCTGCCGAAGCTTTCCTCGCGTCTCTTCTGGAAAGCTAAAGTCGGGCTTGGGCGCAGACAGGCCGACGCCATAGTCACGGTCTCGGAATACTCGCGGCAGGGTCTTGTGAAGCACTTCAACCTTTCTCCCGATAAAGTCTTCGTCGTAGGCGAAGCGAACGATCCCGTCTTCAGGTTGCTCGAAAACCCCCGGCTCACGCCTCACCTCAAGTCGCTCGGCATTGACCCCGATGATCGCCTCATCATATACGTGGGCGGTTTCAGCCCGCACAAAAACCTCGAACCCCTCGTCGCAGCTTTTGCAAGACTCGCTTCCCAGGAGATGTATTCAGATGCGCGGCTGGTTATGGTGGGCGAGTACCGAAAGGAAGTCTTTCACAGCTATTTCGGGACCATCAAGCGAAGGGTCGAGGAGCTTGGTATCGCAGACCGCGTCATCTTTACCGGGTATCTCCCGGATGAAGAGCTGACCGTGCTGCTCAATCTTTCCACCGTCCTCGCTCTGCCCTCGCTGATCGAGGGGTTCGGGCTTCCGGCCATCGAGGCGGCGGCCTGCGGCTGTCCCGTGATCGCTACGACGGCAAGCCCGCTCCCGGACCTGCTCGCAGATGCGGGCATTTATATCGATCCTGCAAAACCCGAAGAATTAGATGCGGCGCTCGCCGGCGTTCTCAGATCAGAGAGGCTGCGCCTGCGTATGCGCGAAGCGGGGATCGCAGCCGCCCGCCAGTTTACCTGGGAGGCGGCTGCGCAACAGATGATGAACCTCATACCGAAAGTGATGTCACTATGACTCGGCCCCTGAATCTCTTGCACTTTACAACCTTCTACCCGCCCTACAGCTTCGGCGGTGATGCCATGTACATTTACCGGCTCACGCACGCGCTCGGCGATGCAGGGCACAAGGTGGACGTGGTCCATTGTATAGACTCGTACCACCTGCTGCACCCGGCCGAGCCGGAGATAAAGTTCGCAAGCCATCCGAACGTTTCGGTGCACGGACTTGAAAGCGGGTACAAATGGCTGTCGCCGCTGCTGACGCAGCAGACCGGAAGGCCCCTGCTCAAAGGCAAACGCATACACGAAGTGCTCGCGAGCAAGCCCTACGATGTGCTCCATTTTCACAACATCTCGCTGCTGGGCCCGCGCATCTTAACCGTGGAGCCTGCTGAGGGCCGCGCCGTGAAGATATATACCACTCATGAGCACTGGCTCGTCTGCCCCACGCACGTATTGTGGAAGTTCAACAGCCGCGCCTGCGAGAAGGCCGAATGTTTGCGCTGCACGGTGATGGCGAAGCGCCCGCCGCAGATATGGCGTTATACGGGGATGCTTGAAAAGACGAGCAAGTATGTAGACCAGTTCGTCTCGCCCAGCCGCTTTACGGCAAAGATGCACGCCGAGCGCGGCTTTCCCCGGCCCGTCGCGCATCTGCCATATTTCATCGACCGCGTCGATCAGGACTGGAGAGAACCGGGCCCTCGCCCGCAGGAGAGACCCTATTTTCTCTTCGTCGGGAGGCTTGAGGCCATAAAGGGTTTGCAGACGCTCATTCCTGTCTGGGAAAAAGCGGGCGATTTCGATCTGCTTGTCGCGGGAACTGGCAATTACGAATCCGAGCTACGGGCCCAGGCCGCCTCAAATCCGCGTATAAAATTCCTGGGCGCGTTGCCTCAGCGCGAGCTTTCGACGCTCTATTTTCATGCGCTGGCCTGTATCGTGCCGTCGCTCACCTATGAGACGTTCGGGATGATCATCATAGAATCGTTCGCGCGCAAAGCGCCGGTCATCGTGCGTGACCTGGGGGCGCTTCCGGAAGTCGTCGACGACAGCCGGGGCGGCTTCGTCTATCGGACCGATGAAGAGCTGCTCCGGGCCATTCGCCAGATCGCCGAAACTCCCGCGCTGCGCCAGGAGCTTGGCGAAAGGGGTTATAAGGCTTTCGTGCGGTGGTGGACCAGAGAGGCCCACCTTGAGCTATATTTCGATTACCTGAAAAAGGCCGCCGTCGCAAAGTTCGGCCACGTACCCTGGGAGGAAAAAGGGTCGCAACAGACGACCTCCGCTGTTTCGGCCTCGCCGCTCATCCGTCAGCTCTCAAACGGGGCCTGAAGGTCGGTAAGAAAATAAGTTCGACCCGGGCCCTATTTTACATTTAATGAAACTGTCGTAGGAATGCGGCCACGCGCCGCGCGCAGGAAACCTATGCTCTTAAGTTACTGTATTGATGTCACTTGCTGTCTTAGGGCGCGGCAAATCGCTGACGCCTCGACCGCAGGGTCGGTCTCTGTTTTTGATCTTGATCTAAATCAAGATCGCAATTGATCTTAATCAATGACTAAACGGATTCTATGCCAAATAATCGGGTTTGACCGGAGGGAAGAATTATGCTGACTCCAAATGGTTCTTCCATTTGCAGAATTACCTTACATGCTGACAACAATGCCATTGAAGATAGTTGATGGGGGGCCGGGTTCTCTCTTCACCGATCTATATCACAGTCTCACTGGAAAAGAAGTTGAATGGTGGAAAGTTGACCCGAACGCCTGCCTGCCTGAACAGAAAGGCTCAGCAGCCTGTAGTCAAGTAGCAGCCACCTGGGTATATAGAGAGCGCTATCAAGCTACGCGAATGATCGGCAGCGACAATCGGCAGAGATAGGCTGCGGTCGATCTCGCAGAAAAGTTGAACCACCGCGATAAGCGGTTTCCCTACGGGTCTGAACTCAAGGGCCTTGCTCCGTTCGAAGACCATCCCGAATGACGCTTGTGTCTGAAGCTTTCCGCTTTACCGCCGGGAGCCGGGGCTAACAGGGTATTCCGGTTCTCCACGGCGCATCGTGGCTCTCCCCGCAAGACAGGTATCGATCAAATTCTCAACCGCAAAACAGATTCTGCTGAAGTGGAAACGGGATTCAGCCTT
>DASTET010000909.1:0-3338 GCA_035709445.1 Blastocatellia bacterium
GCAAAATCTATAGTTTTGGGAGGGCTGCTTCGCTGCGCCAGGCGCTCTATGTCCTCGATATAGACGCCGATTGTCTCGGCGAGGTTAGTAAACTCGAAGGGCAGAACGTCAGCGTTCGCAAGCCGCATCACGACCGTGCCGTTTACCTGTGCGAGCGCCCGCCCGTAATCGAAGCTGCCGTCTGAGAATCTAGTGTACCAGGTGAAGGTATCATAGGCCGAGTGATAGATGCCGCCGCCCGATTGACCGCCGAACCCCGTGTTGAGCGAGGCTATGCCGAGGTGCTGTATGAACGGCGTGTAGTCGGAGCCCGATCCGAGCGCGCTTATTCGAAGGTCTGCGCGCTCGCCGATCTGCCGCCTGTCGTCATCGGTCCTGGCCTGCTGCAAGCGCCGCTCCTTTACGGCTTCAAGCACCGATTTGTCGGTCTGCGGCTGGCGGACGTCGCGCGCGACCTCGTTTATAAACCGCTCAAGCGAGTGCGATCCGCCCATATTGAGCCAGCCCTTGCCCGTGCTGTCAGAGTTCAGGTAGGCGACCGCTTTCTGTTTCAGCTCTTCCGCGTGCGTTTCGGCCCACTCGGTCGAGCCGAGCAGCGCGGGCTCTTCGCCGTCCCACGCGCAGAGTATGATGGTCCGCTTAGGCTTCCAGCCCTGTCGCGCCAGCTCACCGATAGCGCGCCCGGCCTCCATCACCGTGACCATCCCGCTTATAGGGTCTTCGGCGCCGTTGACCCAGGCGTCGTGATGATTGCCATAGACTATCCACTCGTCCGGGTAGGTGTCGCCTTCCATGCGGGCGATGACGTTATAGAGCGTGTGGAGCGACCAGTCGAAAGAGAGCTTCAGCCGCACGCGCGCAGGCCCCGGCCCTACTTTATAGGTTATCGGCAACGCCCCGCGCCACGATTCGGGGGCTACGGGGCCGCCCATCGCTTTCAAAAGCGGCAGCGCATCGCCATAAGAGATGGGGAGCACAGGTATCTTCATTATTACCTGGGCCTCTTCGCGCGGGAGCCGCCGGGCGTTCTTGACGGCGCCCCATCCCGGCGTGAGCGGGTCGCCCGGATGCACGGGCATGTCCATGACCGAGCCTCTCTGCGCGCCGTACTCGGGGCGATACGGCCCTACCGGATAGACATCGCCCTGAAAGTAGCCGTCATCTCGCGGATCGGAATAGATGATGCAGCCGATAGCGCCGTTCTCGTAAGCGACCTTGGGCTTGATGCCGCGCCAGCTTGCGCCATAACGGGCGATTACTATCTTGCCCTTCACATCGACGCCCATCCTCTTCAGCGCTTCATAATCTGCGGGCAGGCCGTAGTTGACATAGACGAGCTGGCCTGTCACATCGCCGTCAGCCGAGAAAGCGTTATAGGTCGGGAGCTGCCCCGCGTCATTCGAGTCCGGGTCTTCTGCGAGGACGGGCTCTTTCAGCGCAGCGGTAAACTGTATGGGAGAGAGCATCTCAAGCACGCGCTCTTTCGGAGTGGGAAAGAGAACGTCGAACTCTTCCAGCTTCGCATCGAAGCCCCAGGATATGAACTTGTCGCGTATGTACTCGGCGTTCTGCTTTCCGTAGGCAGAGCCGATATGATGAGGCTCTGCCGACAGGTGCTTCATGTACTCCCGCAAAAGTTCCGGATTGGGCAAGGCGCGAAGCTTTTCTTCCCACTCGGCCTGCGTCTTTGCGCTCGCATCCGAGAAACCGCGAAGCGGGCGCGCGGAGTTCACCGCATCGGTCTGCGCGTAAAGCGCCGGGGCGAGGCTGCTGATAAGCAGGGCGAAAGACGCAACTATTCCTGTCAGTTCCCTGAGAGACGGTATGCGCATGTTCTTCCTCCTGAATTTGAGGGAAAGTATATAACAAGAAGTCAGAAGCCAGAAGCCGGAAGCCAGAAGTTTAGAGGATTATAGCCATCGAGATTCTTTGCGAGAGATTCTGGCTCCTGGCTTCTGGCTTCTTCTGTGATATTCTTTGGCTGCTTTCCTGAAATAACGATAACCCGGAGGTAAAAACAGCGATGCTCAACAGGCGCACGTTCGGTCTCTTTCTGCTTGCCTTGCTCGTAAGCGCAGGCCCGTGGCCGCAGGTCCGGGCGCAATCGGGTCAGCTCACGGCGATTCGATGCGGGCGGCTTATCAACCCCGTCGACGGCTCCGTCACTCAAAACGCCATCATCATCGTTCGCGGCGACCGCATAGAGCGAGTGGCCACGGCGAGCGCTGTGCCCGAGGGCGCAAGGGTGATAGACCTCTCCGCCTACACCGTGCTCCCCGGCCTGATCGATTGTCACACGCACGTCCTGCTTCAGCCCGAAGATGAGCGCGGCGCCCCGCCCGTGGTCGTCAAGTCGCAGGCGTTTCGAACCGTGCAGGGGGTCGCCGCCGCAAAGAAGAACCTCGAAGCGGGATTCACGACGCTGCGCGACGTCGATAGCGAGGGCGCGGGCTTTGCCGACGTGGCCATACGCGACGCTATAAATCGCGGGATCATACCGGGGCCGCGATTGCTTGTCTCGACGCTCGCGCTGACAATAACGGGCGGGCACATGAACAACGCCGGCCTCAATCCCGATATACAGATACCCGATCCCGCGTCGCTCACGGACTCGCGCGACGCGATGATCGCTGAAGTGCGCCGCCAGGTGAAGTACGGGGCCGACTGGATAAAGATTTACGCGACCGGCACGCTGCGTCACATAAACCCGGCGACGCTCGAATCGCTCAGCCAGCTCTCGGTCGAGGAGGTCCGCGCCGTAGTCCAGGAGGCTGCGCGCTGGCGGCGTGACGTGGCCGCGCACGCTTACGGCGGCGAGGGCGCAAACAACTCGATTCGCGGCGGCGTGCGGTCTATCGAGCACGGCATGCTTATGAATGATGAGACGCTGAAGCTTATGGTAGAGCACGGAACATTCTGGTGCCCTACACTGTCGGTCTATGTCCCTGAGCACGAGGAAGACAACACCGAGCTTCGCCGCCGGATAGTCGCCCATCACAAAGAGGTCTTTCAGAAGGCCATGCGAATGGGCGTGAAGATCGCGTTCGGGACCGACGTCGGGGCATACGAGCACGGCACGTCGGCGCGCGAGTTCGTGAGAATGGTCGATTACGGAATGAAGCCTATGGCTGCGATAAGATCGGCCACGACCCGCGCCGCCGAACTGCTCAGGATGGAGCGCGAGGTAGGTACAATCGAGGCGGGCAAGTTCGCCGACGTGATCGCGGTCGAAGGCAACCCGCTCGATGAGATTCGCGCGATGACGCGCGTCGTCTTTGTGATGAAGGCAGGCAAAGTCTATAAGAGTGAAAAGTGAAAAGTGAAAAGTGAAAAGTGAA
>DASTET010000910.1:0-8906 GCA_035709445.1 Blastocatellia bacterium
GCCTATGAACAGGAACTTCGTGCCCGCAGCTCCCAGTTGCTCGACCAGAAGCTCGCCGCCCGTCCCCTGCACGGTCTTGTAACCGTCCATCTCCTGGGCTGATGATTCCGCTGCGGCTGTAATCGGGCTAAGGGAGTTCAAGACTTCCTTCACCGCGACCGTCGTAAATCCCGCCGCCGTCATCTTTCTAAAGAAGCTGCGCCTGGAAAGATTGTTGCTCAGATAACCCATGACAAGGTCTTGCATGTTATTCCTCCGTGCTGCCTACCCCTGGCTTAGAAGATGAGCTTCAACCCGAACTGCAATTGTCTGGATGTGGAAGTCGTCCTCGTTATCCTGGCGAAATTGCCGGGCACTGTCTCCTGCTCGTCGACGAAGAGCGTGAGGTTATCCGGGATTGCGAAGTTTGCCCGGTTGAAAAGGTTGAACGCCTCGGCGCGGAATTGTATCCTCACACGCTCCGACACCGGCGTGTTCTTGAACAAGCCCAGATCGAACGTCACGAACCCCGGCCCCTCAAGGACGTTTCTGCCCGAATTGCCATAAGCCCCCGGAGGAGCCAGGCGGAAGGCGGTCGGGTCGACGTATTGCTCGATCCTTCCGGTAACGGCGCTCTCGTAGCTGCGACCCGGCACCACATCGGGCCGCTGCGCAACGTCATCAGCCGATGCGTCATTGGCGCGGTCGAAGCCGATAAACAGGCCGAAGGGGAATCCGCTTCGCGTCGTCAGCAGCCCCGTAACCTCCCATCCGTTGAGCAGCTTGTCCGTCACACCCGTGAAGCCGGCATTGATAGGGAATTCGTACGTAGCGGCGGCGACGAAGTTATGCGTGGCGTCAAAGCTCGCCCTCCCGCGCTCGGCGCGCGAGTCGAACGCGTCCTGAACGCGCGAGCCGGGCGCCGTGCTTGAGAAGGCGCTCTCCGTAGTCGAGGCATCGTCGATCGCCCTCGACCACGTGTAGGAGGTCTGGAAATTGAGCCCGTGACTGAACCTCTTTTCCGTCCTCACCTGCAACGAGTGATAGTTCGAGTTCCCGTCCCAGCCGATGTGGCGTATGGCCGCCAGGTTCGGGTTGAGCCGCCTCGACTCCGGCGACTCGCCCTCGGGCAATTCGGGGAAGACCTTGCGGCCATTCACGAAGATGAAATCGGTCCGCTGGTTGACGCTGTTCTTGCGGGCGAGGTGCACCCCGCGAGAGCCGGCATACGCGACAGTGAGGACGAAGGTGGGTACGATCTCGCGCTGTATGCTCAGATTGAAGTGCTGCATATACGAGCGGTCCGGGTTGAAGTCGAACGTGTTGACGCTCGATGGTAAAGGCACTGCGTTTTGGATTGACTGAAAGCCATTTGGAAACGGCGCGGGGAAAAAGTTCGGCGGCGGCCCCAGGACGAAAGCGAGACCTGCGAACGGCTCCTGGTTGGAGATCTCTACGCGAAAGTCGAACGGCTGTATCAGTATGTCGAAGATGCCGTACCCGCCGCGTAACGAGGTCTTGCCGTCGCCAGTCAGGTCATAGGCGAACCCTATTCTCGGAGCGAAGTTCTTCTTGCTCGGATTCTCAAAGAACGGGAAGCCCACGGTCGGGGCCGGGTCTTTCAGGTTGCGAAGGTTCGATATCTTGTCGTTGACCTCCGTGGGCGATGTGATGAACTCGTATCGCAACCCGAGGTTCAATGTGAGGCGCGGCGTCACTTTCCAATCATCTTGAATGAATGAGCCGAAGATCGACTCGCGGATTCCCCGATAGAAATCCGACCCCGGCCTCGGCGCGACAAACGCGCCGGGCAGCCCTAGCAGAAAGGTGTCGAGCGTGGAGAGGCCCGGAAGACCGAAATAGACATAGATGCCGTCGAGGGCCTGCACGGAATCGGCGTTCAACTGAATGCGTCGCGCCGTAAACCCCATCTTGAGCGAATGCGCCCCCCTTACGACCGACAGGTCGTCGGTGAACTCGAACTGGTTGAAGGCGAAAAAGCGCGGTGTGAATATGCTGTCGGCCAGCGAGGCGACTTCGGTGAACCCGAAAAAGGTGCCGAGCGGGCGACCGGGCACAAACGATAGCGACTCGGGCACGTCGATTATGAAGGGCCTGTTGGTTGCGATGGCCGAGCGATTAAAGCCAAAGCGAAAACTGTTCACAACCCGCTGCGAAAAGATGTGCGTCTCGTTCAGGGTGAAGTACTGATTTCGCCCCGACGTCACGGAGTTCTGAATCAGCAAGTCTTCCAGCGCCGTCTCCGAGTCATCAAAGCTGTAACGACCGAATAGAGAGTCGCGTCTGGATATCATGTGGTCGATCCTCACCATGAAGGAGTCGCCCCTGGTCTGGTCGCTGCTCGGACGCAGATAGAAAGCCGTGTCGGCGTCGAGCGCCTCGCCGTTGGGCAACGGGTAGAGATTGACGTAGGGCTGAACGGACGGCACGGCCCGAGCGCGCGCCGCAGGGGTCGGGACCGAAAACCGTCGCGACACGCCTAAATCCTGCCGCAACCCCTCGTACCCGCCGAAGAAGAATGTCCGGTTCTGGAAGATCGGCCCGCCGATAGAGCCGCCGAACTGGTTACGTTTGAACTCGGGCACATCGCCCGGATCGAAAAAGTTTCGCGCGTCGAAATTATCGTTGCGGTGAAATTCAAACGCAGTGCCATGCACTTCATTGCTGCCCGACTTCGTCACCGCGTTTATGATCGCCCCGCCTGCCGTGCCGTGTTCCGCGCTGTAGTTGTTCGTCAGGATCTGAAACTCTTGCAGCATATCGACGCCCGTAAAGCCGCCCGAAACAGACCCCGGCGTATTGTTGAGCGCGTCGTTTACTCTTGTCCCGTCCAGGGTGAAGCTGTTAGTCGTGATCCGCGCGCCGTTGACGGAAATCTTCGTGGTCCCCGGACCGACGTCGATGGCTCCTGCGCCAAACGTGCTCGTTATCCCCGCCGTATTGATCACTCCCACCTGAAGCGTCGTCAACTGGAAGACGTCCCTCCCGTTAAGCGGCAGCTCTTTTATATCGCGCTCGGCCACGAGCCCGGCCAGGACCGGGCTTGTCGTTTCGACCAGCGGGGCCTCTGCGTTTATCGTCATAGTGTCTTCGACCCTGCCGACCGGCAGCTCGAAATCGACTACCGCCACCCGGCCCACAGTCAGCTCTATGCCGCCTCGTAGCTGCGAGGAGAATCCCTGGTGTTCCGCTTTCACCTCGTAGAACCCGAGCGGCAATGCCGGGACGAGGTAGCGTCCCCCGTCATCGGTCGTGGCCTCGCGGCTTACATTTGTCTCGACGTTTTTTATAGTGATCTTCGCTTTAGAGATAGCCGCCCCCGATTGGTCCTTCACCGTTCCCTCGATCGTCCCTGTAGTCGCCTGCGCGAAACCGGGTAGAGGAAGCGAAAGACACAACATCAGGACTAATGACGTCAAAGCAGAAACCCGATCAGCTTGTATGCGCATCTTGTTCTCCTTATGTGGTCCGTTGTCCGTATCGACTTCGGTCAGAATTCCCTGCTATCGACCCCTCTCATTTCGTAAGTGGTCAAGGAGCCAGTTAACGATCAGCATCTCCCACCCTCCATCCTTTGCGAGAAGATGGAATCCGTGTTCGCTCCCCTGGTGCGTAAAGACCTGACTGCCGTATCGTCTGGTCAATGCGTAGTGGTCCATCATCGCCTTTGTCACTCTCGGACGGCCTCCGCTCAACAGGTAGAGCACAGGGACCTTCATTTCATTGATCCGCACTCGCTCGGCGCCTTCGGAGACGAACCCGGTCAATACGACAAAGGTCTTCACGCGAGAGTCCCCGACAGCAGCGAGCATCCCATACCTGGCGCTGAGCACCATGCCGACGATGCCTATGCGCTGTGGGTCAACCGCCTTCTCGGCTGCAAGGAAATCGACCGCAGCCCGCACGTCCAGATGCATCCTGTTTCGTTCCTCTCTCGGCAGGTCGAAGTAGTACCCTCTCTCTATGGATTGACCTCGGCCTCGCCAGTCGAGGTTGAGGACGGCTATCTCTTCCTTCACGAGCGACCGGACCAGGCTTTCAAAGATGTCGCGATCCCCGAGCGCCGAGTGCAGAAGCACTACGCCGGGGACCGGTCGCTCGCTGGACGCAGTGGAGGGCAGGACCATATCCGCATGGAGCGTGTAGCCGTCCTGCGACTGCAACTTGATCTCTTTACGTTCGCCCAGCTCCACGAGGCGGGCGACCAGCCATTCGCCGAGTATGAAATCGACAGGCTTATCATTTGGGAACCTGTCCCTCCACACACTGCCCATCGCCGCGCCCACGCCGAGGTCTTCGAAGACAAAGATATCGCTCGCCGGATTTTTTGACTGCGAGTAGACCGCTGCCATGTCCGAGAAACTGCCCTTGTCTTCTTTGCTTACCACAGCGAGCACAGCTATCTGATCGTTTGCCGCGATGTAGTCTTTTGCCCGCTCGCCCAGTCTGCCCGACAGAAAGACCATTGTCTTCACGTTCGGGTTGCCTACAGCGCCGAGCACCGCCGCATCGGCGCTCTCCTCTTCGGCAACGATCCCCAGCCTGCTCGAATCTACGTTCGGGTGTGATTGAAGAAACGTCAGCGCGCTCTTTATATCAAGATAAATGCGCTCCCTCTGCTCGCTGGTAAACGAGTGGAGAGCCAGCGCGCCCCGGCTCTTGCCTTTACCCCGCAAATCTATCCTGAGTGTTACGAGCGGCTCTTGAATCTTCGCCCAGCCCGGATACGTGCTGAACACCGATTGATCGTGCTCGCTGCCGTGAACAAGCAGCGCGGCGGGCAATCGCTGCCCTTCTCTTAAACTTTCAGGCAGAGTCAGCGTGCCGTATATGCGCCATCCATCATCCGTCTCGAAGGAGACCTGCTTCTGTACAGACTTCGGTCTTATCAGGTACTGATCCTGAGCCTTCACCCCACAAAGGCCCCAGGCCATTACGATCATCCCTGCCGAGAAGAGACGAACGGAGCTCTTTTTCTCAATCGGAAGACGCATGCCTTAAATCATTCTCCTACCGCCTGGCCAGATGCTCGCCAAGATACCGCACGATGATTTCAGCCTCTTCTTCTGTGATCTGAGTCCCGCGCGCGATCATGTCATTGACCGTTCGACGCCAGCCCTCGGCGTCTTTTCTGATTTCCGTGACGTAACGCAGGTTGTGGCACTGTACGCAACTGGCGAGTATGAGCCCTTTTCCTTCGGCGTCGGGCAGCGCCTGCGCCGGGTCAGAGGCGCTGACCGGTCCTTTCGCATCCGGGATTCGAGCCGCGTCGGCCGAGCGCGCAGGCTGAGCCCCAAAATGCCTGACAAGGTAAGCGACCAGCACTCCGGTCTCGCCTGCGCCAAGCTTCGCGCCGAGCCTCACCATGTCTTTCACGCTCGCCTGCCAGCCTGCTTCGCTTTTGCGAGTCCCGGTGATCCTATCTACCCCGTGGCAGGATGTGCAGGACCGCAACACGACCGTTCTTGCCGGGCCTTCGGGCAGGTCCTCACTCTTCGCCGCGCCGGTTTTCCCCGTCGTCTCCGCCGGTTTTTCGCCCGGTGAGAGCGGCGGGACACCGGGTCCGAAGCTTCGGGCCAGATAAGACGTGACTAAATCGATCTCGTCGGGCTGTAGCTGCGCGCCTCGCTCGACCATATCGCGCACGGTGCGGCCCCACCCCTCGGCGGTCTTGCGCTGTAAGAGGGTCGAGTTCAGGCTGTGGCACTGCGTGCACGCGCCGAGCACGAGCCCCTTCCCTTCGCCGTCTGGCATCACTGCGGTCTGGTCGCGGCGGCCTACTTCTCTCATCGTGCTGTCCTGCGCGTAATGCGCCGCCGCGCCCGCGCACAGCACATAGACGAGGATAAGAACGACTCGATGCTTTGACCTCTTAGCTGCCATACGATCTCTCTGTTCGACCGTGACTAGACCTTCCTCTTGCGTTTTTCGGCGACGGAATATCGCGCAAACCAGGTCGACTCGGCCCCGATGCCGCTCCGCTCGACGAGCATGTCGAGGATGTAAGGCTTGCCGTCGCGCGTAGATTTAATCGCGCGCTCAAGCGCCGGGCGTATATCTCCGGGGTTGGCGACCACCTCACCGGCGATGCCGAACGCAGACGCCGCGCGCGCGAAATCGACGTCGGGGCTGCC
Organism: Blastocatellia bacterium; assembly: GCA_035709445.1. Lineage (GTDB taxonomy): Bacteria > Acidobacteriota > Blastocatellia > UBA7656 > UBA7656 > DASTET01. Next base: position 6,135 of record DASTET010000910.1, read on the forward strand.
GAGGTAACAGGCCATGTCCTTGCCGGTCTGTCCCTGCCTGCCCATCTTGCCCATGATGCGTTGCCTCGGCTCGTTGTAGCTGCGGTTATTAAGCACTATCGTGATCACGGGGACTTCATAACGCGCCATGCTCCACAGCGCCTCGAACTGCCCGAACATGAACGCGCCGTCGCCCACAAGCGAGACGACCTGCTGGTCGGGCTTCGCAAGCTTCGTCCCTATCGAGAGGCCGACCCCCCAGCCGAGCGCCTGCTGAATCGAGCGCCCTATCCGCGTGCGCCCGCCATCCTGAGTTCTGAGGTAGCTGAATATCTTCGTCTTCTCCGTGCTCAGCTCATCGACGATGATCGCGTCGGGGTCCAGCGTTTCATTAAGCTCAAGCGCAAGGCGCGGCCATGAGATGGGCGCGTGGTCCCACTCGGCTTTTGCGACGGCCTTCAAGGATTCGTCCATCCGCCGGTTGAACGAGCGAATCTCTTCCGCGCGCGGCCTTGCGATGGCAGCCAGCCGTTCCTTTGTGGCCATACTCTTTATGGCCGCGATGATGTCGATAAGCGCAAGACGCGGGTCGGCAGCTACGGGAAGCTCCGCCGGGTATGCTTTATTGATCTCGCTTCGCTCGGTCGTGATGTGAATCGTCTTCGCTCTGCCGGGCCTGGGCATGAAATGGCCGAGGACAAGCAGCACATCGACGTTTTGCGGGAACCTCGTGGTCGGCGTGTGCTCCGCGTTGACATAAAGCGGGTGGGCCGTCGGGAAACAATCGACCCAGCTATCATTGAGCACACGCATCGCCGGGATGCTGAGAAGCTCGGCAAGCTCGACGCATTCGCTTCTTGCCCCGCCGGTCCAGGCTTCTGGGCCTGCGTAGAGGGCAGGACTTTTTGCCTCAAGCAGCATCTTCGCCGCCGCCTCTACTGCCCCGGTCGGAGGCTTGACCGCCGCGGGAATATTGAACCTCTCTTGCGGGATGATCGTCGCGCTCGACTCGTTGACAAGCGTATCCTCCGGGTAGGTGATCAGGACCGGCCCGCCGGGCGGGTTGACCGCGACCTTGATCGCGCGCCGAGTGATGTCGGGTATAATGCCGGGGTTGCTGACATACCAGTTCCACTTCACGTTTGAATCTCCCGCGCCGATCAGGTTCCGGCCCTCATAAATGCCTTCGCGGTCTTCGTAGATAAGCGGCACCATGTCGGAGGCGACAAGCAACGGCAGCCGCGCCTGCGTCGCGTTGTACATGTTCGAAGCGCAGTGGGGCACTCCCGCGACCGAGACCGCCACGACACCGAGCTTGCCCGACGCCATTGTATAACCGGAGGCGATCGCCACGGCCTGCCCTTCTTCGACCGTCATGATGAGTCGGATGTCCTGTCGGTCCACGAGCGCGTCATAGACGCCTCGCAGATGAGAGGAGTTCCCTGCGACGATGAACTCCACGCCGGCTGCGCGCAACTGCTCGACCAGTATCTCGCCGCCGGTCCCTCGCACGGTCTTGAAATCGTCGGTCGAGCCGGATCGAGAAGAGGCGGAAGCATCGAGCTGGTTCAGAGACTCCAGCACCGATCTGGCGGCAACGGCGCTGAACCCGGACGCCGCCATCTTTCTCAAAAAGCCTCGGCGAGAAAGATTGTTGCTGAGGTAGCTCATCACCAGTTCTCGCATCTCGCTCTCCTTTCTTACTATTGCCTGCCGGCCTCATCGCGTCGCAGAGCCAGGCTTCTGTTGCAGCTGCCTCTCGACCCATAGCGGGCGCACGGGTTTGGGCTTTGGCGTCGGCACCGAGTAGTCCGCGTGATAGGTCGTGTCTATTATCCGACCGCCCTTTATGACCATCGCGACTTTATGAATGTTTCGAATATCTCCGAGGGGATCGCCGTCCAGGATCAGGATGTCGGCGAGCTTGCGCGGCGCTATTGTTCCCAGGTCTGCGCTCTTTCCCATAAGCTGCGCGTTGTTGCGCGTCGCAACGGTAATCGCTTCCATAGGCGTAAGCCCCGCATCGACCAGAAAGAGCAATTCTCTTTGCAGGCTCAGCCCCGGGACCGACAGCAGCGTGTCCGAGCCCGCCGTAATAAGGCCGCCCGCTCGATGAAATTGCCTCAGCATCTCCTGCAGCTTATTTAAGCCCGTCTTTATCTGGGCGAGGTCGCCGGCGTCCTTGACGTTGAAGAGAAAAGAGGTCGTCCAGAGCTGGCGCACATGTTCGGGCACATAAGCGAGCGAGGGGTCCTTCGCGTACACGGCGTCCTCGCGGGCGAAATCGTCGCGCCGGTCAGACCCCATGCGCCACTTGTTCGACATAGTCGGCACGAGCGACACTTTTTTGTCGGCCAGGAACTTCACAAGCTCTCGGGCCTTTTCCTGATCGATCAAAGAGAATGTCCTCAACTGAATGATGAACTGTTCCAGCTCGTTTTGAGGCGGTCTGTCGGGCTTGAGCTGGCCAGCGGTAATCTCTACGATCCCGCTCGCATGCTCAATCCCGCTGATCCCTGCCAGCGCGGCCTCGCGGGCGCTGGTGCGTCCGATGTGGCCTGTGACGGGGATGCCGAGCGCGCGGGCCTGTTCGACGACGGCGCGCACTAGCTCGGGCGTCATCTTCTCGCGAACCTTGATCGCCGACGCGCCCCTCGAATGGAGCAGCTTCACGGCCCGCCTGGCCATCTCCGGGGTTTCGAGCCCGATGTGATGCTCTCTTTCAGGTGGCGGCATATCCAGACCGTTTCCCACATAAAAGATGCGCGGGCCGCTCACCTTGCCGCTCTCGAT
>DASTET010000911.1:0-8329 GCA_035709445.1 Blastocatellia bacterium
CGCGTGGTAGACCAATTTGCTGTCCGCTTCGTCGACGATTCTGGACCGGTCTCGCCAGGCCATGGTGAGCGGATCGAGCGCGGGCAGCAGTCGCAGGCTTCGTCGCGGGGGGCCGCTGTCGGATGGCTGGTCGGATACGACCCAGGCCCCGTCGTGTCGCTGAATCGCCGCCCTTTTGAGCGCCTTTGTGATGGAGCTCTTGCGAAGCCCCATCCACCAGACTACATCCTCTTCCATAGCCGGCCCGTAAGCGCGCAGATACGCATAAACGAATCTCTCTATCGCGTCGTCTTCCGACGGTGGCTCGGGCATATCAGGAAGCCACATCGACCTGAGCATATACGTGCCCCGTCTCCCCCCGCGCATGACCTCGCCCCTCGCTGCGAGAATAAAGAGAGCGCCTTCCGCGCCTTTATGGCCGACTTCTGTTTTAACCTGTCTCGAAGTGACGGGAGCCGTTTTGGACTTCAGCAGATCAAAGACAGCCGGCATGGCATGCTCGGCGTCCTTGCGCGTGGCCCCCATAGATAGCAACCCTTGCCAGGTCAGCTTCTCGGCCAGGGCGGAGAAGGCCGCGATGGCGGGCGCGGCGTAAGAGGCATGGAGCACGAACTTCGATCCTCGCATTGCAGACATCAAGACAAGCCGACACGTAGATAACGCGCTTTTTAACTCGGCGTTGCTGAAGTCGGGCATCCGGGTCGCGAGCGCCAGTGAAGGGCCGCGATCATAAGAAGACTGTAGCCCGATCAGGTCTCTTGTAACCTGATCGAGCGAATGCTTTCGTCTGTCGAGGTGCTGACGTTGCCAGGGTATCGGCAGGTCGAGTTTATCAGCAATTCGCGCCATAGCCTACCAGATGAATCTCCAGCCGCTTACATATCGCTCGAACGCGCGGTACATTACGCGCGGCAATCCTATCATCTCGAGGTCTCGAACAGAACCCGAGTAATGCATCTGACAATTCGGAATCAAAGCCCCGCTTCGGTAAAGAGCATTAAATAGAGGAATAAATACCCCTATGGGTAATAGACCCTAAATACTAAGGTAGTGCAGACTAGGCACGCATTGTGTTGGGAATCACTGGGGCGCCCTGAATGGAGTCTCGGATTCCGCCGAAGAATGGCGCAAAGCTCTCACATATTTGAGAAATGATACAGGGATCGCCACGAACACGCAGCGTTCGTCCGTGACTGGCGTATGCCGGGCCGTTTCAGCGGTCGCCGTTTGAGCGGGTCCCGTGCGCGCTTTTGAAACGGCTTCCCTACTTTAGCGACAGGAGAGATTCAATGTCTGACACGGATTACATGGACCCGCGAGAGTTTGCGATGGAGCTCGATTCAATGCGCAAAGAGACGCTCGATAAGGTGCGAAGCGGGCGATTTGGGCGGCTCACCTTTGGGGACCCGTCGGTGGCCCCGGGGGATCGGCCTGAAGTCGCAGCCATCTTGAGAATGCTGATGTACCCGGAACGTCGCGTTGCAGATGTGCTCGCAAAGCGCATGGGCGATATACCGGACTTCGATATCAAAGAGCGTGTCGCCGAGCAGATGCTCGAAGAGATCAATCACACTCAGTTGCTCAGGAGGATGCTGACGCAGTGGGGGCATGATTGTGACGCAGGCTGGACGCAGCCGCTGAAAGAACTCGTCCACATATTCGATTACATCGAATCTCTGGAGACGCTATCGGAGTTCTTCAGCACGTTCCTTATCGGCGAAGGCCTGTTCCTTTCTACCTACCTCGACGACATGCAGTTGAACGATCCGAAGGCTTTTTCGCCGTACCTGGAGGCGGCACTTGCCGACGAGCCTGGCCACATACAGCTCGCCACAGACGCCGTAGTTCGCTACGCCACGACGGCGGAACTCCAGGCCAGGACCAGAACATCGGCTAAATACCTGCTCCAGATGTTTCTGGGCGGTTATCAGGCCAGAGTCAATGAGCTGCACGCCGAGCTGGCAGGGCTATCGGAAAGTGATGCGAAGCGGGAAGAGAACCGCAGCGCGAGTTGACCGCTATCGGTGAGACGGGAGGTGAGAATATGGCTCGAAGAAGCGCAGATGTTGGAAGAAGACGCCCCGCCCGGCCTGACCAGTACGGCAATGCTTGGGACAACGAGCTTGAGGCGAAGCACCCGAAGAATTTCCTGGCCGAGATCGAGGCAATGAAAGACGCGGCGCTCGGCGATTTCGCCGAAGGTAAGTTCGGTCGGCTCGAGTTCGGCAGCAAAGACTTGAGCCCGCAGCATCGCCCCGAGGTGATCGCCTTACTGAAGGCGATGGTCTACCCGGAGAGGATCGCCGCTGATATTTTAGCCAGACGTATCCCGCTTGTGAGCGATCTGGATATCAAGGAGCGGCTGGCCGAACAGACCGCCGAAGAGCTTGAACACCTGGCGATTCTTCGGAGCATGTTGAGCGAATGGGGAGAAGATCCGGACGAGATGTGGCACAACCCGCTGCCCGAGCTGGTGAGGGTATTCGAATACGTCGACAGTTTAGAGACGCTCGCCGAATTCTTTACTGCCAACTTCATAGGCGAGAGCCTGTTGCTGTCGGCCAACTTGAAGGTAATGCGAGCCGTGGCCCCCGAAGCGTTTTCGACTTATCTGGATGTATCGATTCCCGATGAGGCCAAGCACATACAGTTGAACCGGGACGCGATCGTCCGCTACGCGACTACAGCCGATCTGCAGGAGCGTGCGCGCTTAGTGGCTAAACGGCTATTAAGCTCTTTCGTCGAAGGATACAAGGCGAAGTTAAAGCTGATGGCGGAGATGGGGAGGCTGCGCGCAAGCTCAGCGTGATCCATCTCTCGCCATCAGGCGGGGCAGACTCTACTCGCCCTGCCTGGATTGATTGTTTCGCTCTCCTGGCGAGGGAGAGTCCTTTTAACTTTGGATAAAGGAGGAAAAACATATGGCAGCATCGCCCAAAGAGGTCGTTGAAGCTTTTGTAGAAGAGCTTGAGGAATTTAAGAAGAACGTGGAAGCCAAGCTGACGCTGGTCCCCAAAGAGCTGTTGGAAGACCTGCAGTCGCTGAAAGATGCCACGGCCCGTGACATCCGCAGCGGCAAGTATGGCAGCTTCAGCTTTGGCGACGTCTCCGTTCCACCGGAGATGCGGCAGCAGGTGGTATCTATGTTGAAGGTGCTCGTCTTTCCCGAGCTGAGCGTCGCCGATCAGGTCGCCCAACGCATACCGCAGTTGACGGACCTCGATTTCAAGGCGAGGGCTTCGCAGCAGATCATCGATGAGCTGAGCCACGCCCGCGTGCTGCGCGAGCTGCTTCAGAGCTGGAACGAAGACCCTGACGAGATGTACCAGAATCCCCTGCCCGAGATCGAAGCGGTCTTCAAGTACGTCGGCAGCCTCGAAACACCCGTCGAGTACTTCACGGCCAACTTCATGTGCGAGGGGCTATTCCTTCCGTCGCATCTGAACGTGATGGCCGAGCTTGACCCCGACGCGTTCGCCCCTTACATCCAGGCCACGCTGGCCGACGAAGCAAGGCACATCGCGCTGGCTCGTGACGTGATCACTAGGTATGCGACCACCTTTGAAGTTCAGCAGCGCTGTCGCAAGGTCGCTGAAGAGGTGACGGCCCTCTTCGTGGAAGGCTTCCAGGCGAAGGTCGAGAAGCTTCTCCACAAGCAGCAGTAGCAGGCTGCTTCGGCACGCGGCACAAGCTGAGACCGGTCCCTCGGGTCTGCGAGTCCGTGAAGACGAAGGCTGTGCCCGGCTCGCCGTATAAGCTGGGCCTGAGGCGATGGCCTCCTTATCCGATCCCGATTTACTGAGAGCAAGTATTGCGCGCTCGAGCCTCGGCTTCGGGGCGTTCGGCTCAGGCGGCAATACTCTCTCAGTGAAGCGGCGCAGGAGAGTATCCGATCAGCGGGTGGGTTATGACGGCGATTGTGACTGATGATTTACAAGATCATTTACAGGATCAATTGATCTCGCATGGTCATGTCGGAAACCCTGCCCGCGAGGTGATGCGCAAAATGACGCTGCGCTTCTTCCGATACATACATTCCAGGGAGAAGAGCTATAAGATCAAGATCAAAGATCGCACGTTTGTCGTCAGGCCGGGCGTCTTCACGCCTTGTTACCGCAACCTCATAAGCACGAAAGCCAGCGAACTGCTTGCGCTCAACCTCAAGGTCCCGGCAGGCGCGCGCGCGCTCGATCTAGGCACGGGCACAGGCATTCAGGGCATCTTTGCTTCCGACCGGGCGAGCCACGTCGTCGCCACCGACATCAACCCTCAAGCCGCTGCGTGTGCGATGGAGAACGCCCGGTTGAACCGGGTCACCAACATGGAGGTCCGGTGCGGAGATCTATTCGCTCCCGTCGCCGGTGAAGTCTTCGACTTCATCGTCTGGCTGCCGCCAGCCTTCTTTGTGGAGCCGCGAAGCGTATCAGAGTGGGCTTTCGCGTGCGGTCGCAGGGGGGAGGTTCTCGCCCGGTTCTGCCGCGAGGTCAGGAATCATCTGAGCCGCGACGGCGTCATACAGTTTTCCTGTGTCGACAGGACGCGCCAGTTCGTGCTTCAGCATTTGCAATACAGCGGCTTTCGATTGGAGCTGATTAAAAAGGTCAGGCGTCTTCCGATGGAGACCTGCACGCAGTATTTCGCCTGGCATAGCTAACCCTGGTCTCCGGGCCTAAGGGCGCAGTTATGAACATTCTCAACCGGCTTCATTTCATCTCAAGTTACATCCGCCGGGATACACACGTGCAGCACTATCCGCCGGCGCTGGAGATTGAAGTCACAAACAGGTGCAATGAGGACTGCATCATGTGCCCGCGCCACCAGATGACGAGACCTTTCGGCAATCTGCCGATGTCGCTGCTCGATAAGATCCTCGACGAGGTGCGCGGCAAGGTAGAGCTGATCAACCTGTTCCACTTTGGCGAGCCCCTGCTGCACCCGCAGCTCGCCGAGATGGTGCGCCGATGCAAGGATTCGCGCATCCGCACGATGGTCACGACGAATGGGACATTGCTGACCGAGAAGCGGGCTAAAGAGCTGATCGATTCAGGCCTCGACATGCTGGTGATATCGCTCGACGCGGCAAGCCCCCAGGTCTATTCGCAGATCAGGCTCCTCGGGAATTTCAGCAGCGTCATCAAGAACGTAGAGACGTTCCTCCTGCTCAAAGAGCAGTTCGGGCGAGGCCCCTACACGCAGGTGCAGATGGTTTCGCTTCAAGCCAACCATCACGAGATCGAGAAATTCATAAAGCAATGGAAGGGAAAGGCCGACAGCATACGAATCAAACACTTTTATAACACTGCCAACATCGGGCCCTCTATCAACCAGCCCGACATCAGCAGCCCTCATGCCAAGCCCTGCGTGATGTTGTGGCGCGAGCCGGTCATCCTTTGCGACGGCACGGTCTTGCCCTGTTGCGTCGATATGATAGGCGAAAAGCCTATAGGGAACGTCAACGAAAAATCGCTGATGGAGATATGGAATGACGCGGGAATAGTCGATATGAGGCAGAAGCACATCGAGGGTCGCCACCAGGAGATCGACATTTGCCGCAACTGCCATGTCTTTCAGTTCAAATGGCCTTTCGTCGTCGGCAGCCTGATGTTCAACGATATGACGCTCAGAAAGATGAGCACGGTGCTCGAAAACCTGGAGACCGTAAAGGGCATGAAGAAAGTCCGTTACACCTGAGATCAGTCATGAAATGTCTACTGATAATTCCTGCATGGAACGAGCGCGACCTTTTCCCCGACAAGCTCGCCACGAGCGCCAGGCACCTGTGGCAGCCGTTAGGGATACTCTATGTCGGGGCTCAACTGCTGCGCGACGGCCACGAGGTGAAATTCATCGACGGCGCGCTGCACACCCATACGGAGATAATCGACACTTTCTCAAGCGAAGCCCCTGATTTCGTCGGCATTTACTCGAACATGCCTATCTGGAACGTCACCAAGCGGACGATTGAAGACATCAAGAAGCTGAGCCCCCGCACCTTCATCTCGGTGGGCGGCCCGACGGCCATCGGCTGGCGGCAGCGATGCCTTGTCGAATGCCCCGACCTGGACTGCGTCCACACGGGCGAAGGCGAGACTTCAGCGCCTGGCGTTGTGGAATACCTCCAGGGCAAGAGGACGCTCGCGAGCGTCCCCGGGATAATCTACCGCGACGAGGACCGCGAGATAAGAGTTAACCCCGACGCGCCACCTATAAAAGAGCTGGACCGCATAGCGTTCCCGGCCCGCCATTTACTCGAGGACGTTAATAAATACAGGCCGATCCTGAGTTCTTTCAGGAAGCTGCCGGTCTTCACGATCTTCAGTTCGCGCGGCTGCACGCACCGCTGCCTCTTCTGTTTTCAAGCCGAAAAGGCTCGCGGCGTGCGCTTCCGCAGCGCCGTGAACGTGGTCGATGAGATAGAGCATAGCATCGAGAGGCTCGGGGCGAGAGAGTTCAAGTTTCTCGACGACCTGTTCACCATCAATCACCCGCGCGTCTTCGAGATATGCAAGGAGATCAAGCGGCGGAGGCTCGATTTCCCCTGGTTCGTCTCCGGCAGGGTCGATACGGTCAACAAGCGCCTGCTTGCGACGATGCGCGACGCAGGTTGCTACGGCATCCTGTTCGGCGTCGAGAGCGGCGTGCAAAAGAGCCTGGATTCTCTCAGGAAAGGGCAGACCGTCGATCAGATACGGCGCGCGGTAAAGGATGCCAGGTCCGTAGGCATGAAAATAAACACGCCCTTCATCTTCGGCATACCGGGCGAAACCTACGAAGACGGGTTGCAGACCATCAAGTTCGCCCTCGAATTGAACGCGGACATAGCCAACTTCCACACGCTGGCTCCTTATCCGGGCACGGAGCTTTACGACCACGTAGACCGCTACGGCGTAATGTCAGAGAGCGTCGAGGACTACACGTTTGAAGCGGCGGGTTTTGTGCCATACACGATGACCCGCGAGCAGGTGCTTCGACTCAAGCAGCTCGCATTCAAAAAATTCTACAGACGTCCCAGGTACATGGTGCAGCAGCTGCTAAAGGTGCGATCACGCTATGAGTTTCAGGCCCTATGGGAAGGGCTGCTCTCTTTAGGGCGACTCTACTTCAACCCGGACATGTTTATAGGGCATGCCGCTCTCAAGCGGCGCTTCAAAGGCGACCCGATTATGAGCAGCTTGTTGCCCAAGAAGGATTGATGCTTATGAGTATATCCGATCGGCCACAGATTCTTCGCTTCACAGAGGCCTGTGTTTTGGGAGCAGGCGTGACCGGACTGGCTGCGGCGCTCAGCCTCAGCCGCCACGATATAGACACGATCGTTGTCGAAGGGGCGGACGCCGTGGGCGGGCTTGCCAGGACCTTCGATCACAACGGATTCCGTTTTGATCTCGGGGGGCACAGGTTCTTCACCAAGAGTCCTATGATCAATCATTTCGTCGAAGACCTCATGGGCGATGAGATGATCAATGTGGAGAGGAAGAGCAGCATCTATTACAAGCAGAAGTTCTTCGACTATCCGCTGCGGATACCAAACGTGCTGAAGAACATAGGCGTATTGAGCGCCTCGAGGGTGCTCGCCGATTTCGCGCTGACGAAGTTCAAGCGCACCATCCGCAAGCGCCCGACCGAGACAGTGGAAGATTGGATGATCGATCAGTTCGGTCAGACCCTCTATAACATCTTCTTCCGCTCATACACTGCCAAGGTCTGGGGCCTGCCGGGCAACAAGCTCTCGCAGGAATGGGCCGGCCAGCGCATCAGGGGGTTTTCGCTGTTGAGCGCCATCAAACATGCCGTCATCAAGTCCGACAAATCGCGGCCAAAGACCCTGATCGAAAGCTTCACCTACCCGAGGCTGGGTATAGGCCGCATCTGCGAACGGATGGCCGAGAAGATCGAGCGGCTAAACGGCATCTATCTGAACTCCAGGGTGACGCGCTTGAATCACTCGGGCGATAAGATAACCGGCATCGAATTCGAAAGCCCGGGCCTGAACGTGAGGGTCCAGGCCAAGAACTACATTTCGAGCATACCGCTCACGGCCATGCTGAGTCTGATGAACCCGCAGCCGCCCGATCACGTAATGAAGGCCGCCGGCGAGATCACCTTTCGCGGGTTAGCGGTAATACATCTGATCGTGGCAAAAGAGCGCGTGACCGATCAGACCTGGATATACGTTCAGGATCCGGACGATGTCGTATCGAGGATACACGAGCCGAAGAACTGGAGCCACGAAATGGTCCCGGAAGGCATGACATCGCTCGTCGTCGAGATCCCCTGCTCGGTCGGAGATGAGCTATGGCAGAAGAGCAACCAGGAACTCTCCGATCTC
>DASTET010000912.1:0-5717 GCA_035709445.1 Blastocatellia bacterium
CCACATCATGCCCGGGCCGAATCGAGGATAATGAAACTGATCGATGAGCGTCGTGATGACCTGGCCGTCCTTTGCCCGCCCCGTGCCGAGAAGCGCGTTGCGCAGCGCCTCGTGCAGCGACAGGTTCTTTATACGCTGCGCGGCCCAGTCAGCCGATATCTCTGCGCAGGGGAGGCCCCAGACCTTTTCCGTATAGGTCTTGAAGAATATCTCGTACAGGCGGTAACCGAACCTGTTCGCCACCCACTGCTCGAAATTCGTCTCTTCCTTATTGGGAAAGAGCTTGGCCTTTGTATAGCTCATCGTTATCAACATCGCCTCGATGGGGCCGAGCCCTGCCAGCGCGTTGACGGCTTTGAGCGGGTAGTCGAAGAAGTGCTCGCGGTAGTAAATCCTTGAAAGCCTCGGTCGGACCAGGAAGTCCTCGCGGAGGATCTCCTGCCAGAGTTCATTTATCAAGGGAACCTTGGAGAAGAAGCGATGACCGCCTATATCGAAACGGTAGCCGCGATAATTGACCGTGCGCGACAGCCCTCCTACCTGGCTGTCGGCTTCAACGACGGTCGAATGCATCCCCAGCTTCGATAATTCGTAAGCTGCAGTAAGTCCCGCCGGACCTGCGCCTATAATAGTTACTTCTGACATATCACAAACTCCAGGATTCTCTCATCGAGTGGAAAGACTTGGCCATCAGGATTCGACGCCGAAATCGGTTGGTAGGAAACGGCCAGTGTCGACCGCTCAGGACGAGCTTCGGTCCTGGACCGTTTGCTAAAGATTAGCGTTTGGGTATAAGAGAGTCTCTCGCCTAACGAACGATTATCCGATCTTCTTGGTGACGTGCGGCTTCAGTTTGGTGTAACGGTAGAGTATCTCTTCCTTGTGATTGGGGCAGGCGTTATCAAGCACGACATGCCTGACCATTACGAGCAGCGTCTCGCGTCGGCCAAGGAATCTGCCGGTGAGCGGATTATTGGATACCATATCTACGTGACCTTCCCGAACCCATTGCCAGAAACGTTTCTGCGTAGTCCAAAACTCCTTATCGTTGCTGCAAATTATCTTTGCGTTCTTTTTTGCTTTCACGCCAATATCCTCGTTCCCGCCCGGTACCTCTTCGGGATATTTCGAACAGAGAGATATCCTGTAAGAAACCCCTGAGGGAAACCGCTATGCGCGGCGCTTTGAATTTTCCGCTCACTTGACCGGAGCTTGCTCGAAGACGTTCATCTGTCAGCGAGATTTGCTGTCTCTCTAGAAGAACCGCTGCTTAGAATTATTATGTCTGGCTGTGGACAAATATCAGTCTTCATAGAATCTCTGAACCGAGTCCTTTATCTGAAATTGATTATGGTCTTATTATTCCAGCGATAGAGGACAAATCCCTCGTGTCTTTTAGTGTTTAGGATCAGATTTAGTCATCTCTGATTCAGGGTTAAGGGCTTGCTTCGAGCGCCCTGGCTTGCAGTGCTTAGCAAGTTAGCAAGGAGGAGAAGTCTTGCTACTTCAATTCAATTATGAAAGAAACTGAGTAACCGATGAACGCAGCGCTCAATTTATACCATCAGAGATGGCACCTATAGCCTTCATCAGTAACAAATTATTTGTCTTTCGTCGCCTAGCGTCATTGATTTCTATCAATTTCATTCTTGATCTATATCAATTCGAGAAAGAACCGTCAGCCGGGTGCGGAAATGACCTGCGCAACCTCCGGTTTTTATAGAGCATATCGATATCGCCGCCGGTCGCCCGGTCTGCGGGTTCAGCCGTCGCTCATATTCAACGGTAAGGGAAAGTAACTGATGTTTCGATACTTATACTGAGACAACAGATGGCCTGCCGCGAACCCGAGAGCGGGTGAGATGCGAGGCGAGTCTCGCTGAATCTACGATCCGGCGGCCAGTTTAGCGGTCCCGATCATTGGCGGAGAGAGTAGGAGACGCAGCAAGCCCGACTCACCATATTCCCAATGGAATGCCACCTGGAAGATCAGAGCCCGAAACGCTTCTATTTCAAAGGCATATGCCTTTTATGAAGATGGGGCTATCTAAGAGTCGCCCGAGTGCCAGAGCTTCTCGGCATCCTTAGCAATGAGCCACCCCTTCTTCCGGCATAATACGCCTTCGTCCTCTAGCTGTCTCAGCATTCGACAGAGATGCTCCGGGGTTACGCCGATCAACTGCGCTATCTCCCATTGTTTCAACGGCACCTCTATCTTGACTTCTTTCTTTGCGTCACCCGGCGCAAGCGCGGAGGTCAGCTCCCAGAGCAACTGCTCCAGACGGTGTCGGGCCGAAAGACAGCTTAACTGCGCAATGCGGTTGATCTGTTCGTGCGTTTCGCGGCTTTGAGAGTGTTGGATGTACCAGGAAAACTGAACATCCGTTTTTAGCAGATGGCGAAAAGCGTCGGCCGAGATGTGGCGGATATGGCAACTGGTCAAGGTCGTTGCCGATACGGGATTCAACTTTCGCAGAATCACCGCCGATGTCCCGAGCATCCATCCCGAAGAGCGCAGGCCGATGATGATCTGCTGGCCATCCTGCTCCACTCGATTGAGTTTAACAAGACCGCGCTCAATGAAATATACCTGCTGGGAATGAGAGCCCTGCTGGAACAGGGTTACATCTGGCGGATATACCTGCGAAGAGACCAGAGAGACGGCGGGGTTCGTCTCGCTCGATCCCGCAGCCGTATCAAGGCCAGTGGCAGAGAGGGCTAAGTTAGATACATAGTCCCAATTAGCGTGAGGTGGGGGCAAATTCATCATTGTCATATTTTTTTTCCTGCTTACAGATTATCCGGACCGATAAAGCCAACACTTTACAACTTCACAAACATCTGTAGGGTATGAAGCCAGCCCCTGTGTCGAATGTATGTCCTTAAGTTTCAGGCTCTAGTTCAGCAATACGCTCCTGCGGGGAATCCAGATGGCTGTATTGCGGGAATTTAATGCCGGAAGATTCGAGAGACTCTCGTCGTACGACCAGACAACCTTATTGCTTGCAGGCGAGAAAGCCGTGCCGTTGGAAAGCATCCCGGTCAGGACCGGCAAGCTTAGCTGGTCCCCGAAATCAGGATTGAGGTTTCCACATTTATTCACGGCGGTGACTCGATCTCTCCTAGACCCTGAATCTGAGCTTAATCCTCCCGTCCAGGTCTGCGGATTCACTATAGCCGTCTCGCAGGCTGAGTGAATTATAAAGTTGCCAAATGAATAGACCGGAACCGCTGGCCCGAGCTATCCTGCTTACAGATGCTTCGGCCCGATTCCATCATAGGGTGGGGAGTTTATACGAACTTCGATTGTTTTACATCGGCCAAGCCGCTCTTTCTTTATAGGAAAATGCTCCAATCCTATAGGAGCATCCTCCCTACTTTATATAGGAGCATCCTCCTAGTACGGCGAACGCAGTCGCTTTGCCGACAGGAAAACAAAGCCTCAGCGAGGAGGCTCGGCCAGACCGTGGCGAAATGCATAGAGAACGAGCTCGAATCTATCAGAGACATTGAGCTTATTGAATATGGATGTGAGATGGTGGCGAACAGTAGATTCGCTGATAAGCAACTGTCTGGCTACCTGTTTATTCTTAAGCCCTTTACAAACCAGGCCGATAACTTCCAGCTCGCGCTCGGTGATAAGGCTTAAGGGAGCGACCTCCTGATTTCCTTTGAAGGCTTTATCCTGATCAGACATCATATCAATCACATCGGCCATAAAAGTGCGGTCAAGCCAGACTTCTCCTTCGTGGACCTTCTCGATGGCTTTGAGAAAGATCTCCGCCTCCTGGTCTTTCAGTACAAAGCCTTTAACCCCCAGGCGAATCGCGCTGCTATAGATTTCCGGATCGAACGCGTTGGTCAACAGGATCACGCGCGTGCCGTTAGAGACGACCCGCACATTCGCCAGCAGGTCAAGCGCCTTGTGCTTACCCATATCGAGATCCATCAGGATGATATCAAGCTTCTCTCGCGAGACGATCTCGAGCGTTTCTATAAGGGTCTTCGGCTCGCCAACTACCATCATTCCCGGCTGCTTCTCGATGAGCAGACGCAGCCCGGCCCGAAAAAGAGGCTGGACGCCTATAAGCAGAACACGGATAGTAGCCGATCTGGGCCCGACCATAAATCTCGTCCTATACAATGGCTTTTCTAGCGAGGACGCGATTGAGGATACAAGCACGTCGGCTCAAATACTACCGTGTCAAATATTGTTCTCCAAGCATCGATAAGATTTTTTTCCATAGATACTTCGCTTCTCCGATTCTTCAGGATAAACCTGGTGCCAGCCACAATCTCGGCCCAGATGTCACGATTGCGATTTCCGCTAGATTGGTTTTCTTCGTCTTTTATACAGAGGTCATTATCCCCTGTACAAATCGGGCGATCATCTCAGGATCAGTATATGGTCTGCCAGGGAGGATATCTAAACTCAGCATAGGTTGAATCTCGTATCTCACCAAGCAAATCTAATGGGTTCGTACGACAGCGTACTCTTGTATCATCCACGAGACCCTGGGTCAAGTAGAAAATAGGCTTGATCGTGCTCGCAGACACTCCCCGAACAGGGGTCAAAACAGGCTGACTCTGATGCTCAGATACTTTCTCGGATTCTGCCGGAAGTCGTAGAGAAGCTTGACCATCTCAGTCGACATCTGGTTAAAGCTGTTGTAGAGCTTATCGTCGTGCAGGAGCATGCCCGCCGTGCCTTCGCCCTTATTCAGCCGCTCGGTTATGCCGCGAAGAGAGGCGACCGTCGCCTGAACCTCGTTGTGGAGGCTTTCGTCTTTGACAAACTTGCCGAGCGTGCCACGGCCCGCCTCTATTTCGGCGGTGATGCGATCTACCTTTTCGAGAGTCGAGTTCGCTTTGCCCACGGCATCGTTGAGCCGGGCATAGAGCTGCTCGTCATTGAGCAGCTTGCCCGCCGTGCCCTTCCCCGACCTGAGATCGGCGGCGATGGCCTGAAGCTCATTTGTCGCTCCGCGTATATCATTATAGAGCGTCGGGTCGTTGAGGAACCTGGCGATTGTGCCCTGACCTTCCTGTACGCGTTTGAGCAGCGCCTGCCCTTCGATCACCGTGCGGTTGAGATTAACATAAAGCGCGTCATCGTGCAGGAGCTTGCCGATAGTCCCCTCACCCTTGTTTATATTGTCGACCAGCTCTTGAAGCTGTTTGCCGACGACATTGAACTGAATGAGAATATCGCTCGCGCCCTGAAAGACCTGCGCGAGCCCGGTCACGTCTGCGCTGGGTATCTCGGCCCCATCGCCAAGAGGGGTGGCCGATCTCGTCCCCGGTGTTATATCGATGACCCTGTCGCCGAGAAATCCCTGCTGGCCCAGCACGGCCATAGAGTCAGCCCTTATACGGTCCCTCACTTCCGTGGCATTAACCGTCATAGTAACCACAATGGGCTTATCATCCTTGCTCACCGGAATCTCGGCGCCGAAATCGACGCTCGACACCTGGCCGACCCGCTTGCCCGCGAGCCGCACCTCATCCCCTTCCTTGAGCCCCTCGGCGGCGGCGAAGCGAGTCGTATAGGTCCGGGTGTCCCTGAATATCGATATATCGCCCGTGACCGAGAGTATGAAGACGACCAGAATGACTATCGTTGCGACTGCCAGTATGCCGACGCGAAGCTCCGAGAGCGTAGTTTTCTTTCTAGACATAACACCTCCTGTGGTCAGGGGGCAGGGGGCAGGGGTCGG
>DASTET010000913.1:0-4409 GCA_035709445.1 Blastocatellia bacterium
GCTGTTTGTCCAACGTGCGGGTCGCCCGCAAGCAGCCTGATAGGGACGACAATCGCGGACAAGTACCTTATAGAAGCCCACCTCGGATCGGGCGGTATGTGCGATGTCTTTCGCGCCCGTCACCATATCATGGGCAAGCAGTTCGCGCTCAAGATTCTTAAACCGGAGCTGGCCTCAGACAAAAGAATAGCCGAACGCTTCGAGCAGGAGGCGCGGGCCGCAAGCCTGATTCATCACCCTCACGCGATAAGCGTCGTCGATTACGGCCATTGCGAGACCGGTATCCATTTCATCGTCATGGAGCTTGTCGATGGCAACACGCTCGGAGACCTGCTCAGGAGGAACGGGCCTCTCCCGGTCGGTCGCGCCGCTGTCATACTGAGGCAGACCGCCAGCGCGCTCGATGCCGCGCACGCCGTAGGCGTGGTCCACCGCGATATCAAACCCGATAACATAATCCTCGCGGAATACGACGGCTCTATCTGGGTCAAGGTAGTCGATTTTGGAGTGGCGAAGATTCAAGAGGATGTGAACCGGCGGGCCAGGCTGACCGGCGCCAACATAATCGTCGGGACGCCGCGCTATATGTCGCCCGAACAGTGCGAGGAGAGGCCCGTCGATGCGCGAAGCGATATCTATTCGCTCGGGGTCGTTCTCTATGAGATGTTGAGCGGCGAAGCCCCCTTCGAAGGGAACTCTTCTATGCGCCTTCTGATGGCGCACACATCCGAGCCTCCTCCCCCGCTAAGAGAGAAGCGCCCTGACCTCTCGCGCGATATCGAGAATGTCGTCATGAGCGCGCTTGAAAAAGACCCTGCGCGACGGCCTCAAACATCGGGCGAGTTTGCCGCCCGTTTCGAGCGGGCAGCGGGCACGGAGCAGGCGGGAAGCGCGACGACGGACCGCTCGTCGGCCTTTTCAAGGATACTCGTCCCGCTCGGAGAGCCTGAAGCGGCAGGGCCGCCCGACGAGGATGAACGAACCCTTGTTCGGCCTCGTCAAAAGACGCCGATTGAAACCTCTCGACAGGGTGTCGAGCCCGACACGGTTACGCTGGACGAGCCGGCAGATTGGGCCGAGGCGAGGCCGCTCGAACCGGTCGCGCAAAGACCGGCAGCCATAGTCTATAGAGACTATTCGGGTGAGTACCGCAGGGGGAACGGCTGGGTCTGGGGGCTTGGAATCATAGCCATGATACTGGCGGCTGCGGCCGTTGCCTATGTGCTTTTCGGCGAACGGCTCCTCGGCAGGGACACAGCGGGCGGGGCGGTCATCGAAGCGCAGCAGGCCGTGACAGACGCGCTGGCCCGCATCGATTCGCTCCCACAGGACCACTCGTTGAGGGCCTACCTGCCTCAACTGGCTCAGTGGCAGGGCGAGCTGCGAGCATACGGCGAGGTCGGTCAGTATAATGCTGAAGTCATAAACCGCGCCGAGCAATACAGGCAGAGGGCTGAACAGATCGCCAGCCAGGCGAGAATCGCGGCCCAGGCGGGCCGGGCTGCTCCCGCAGTCAATAACGCGAGCTCGGGCGCTCAGCAGCGAGAGGGGATGGCTGGAGAAGGCGCGCCAGGTGAGGAGGCCCATCCTACGGAAGAGGAATCTTCCGAAGAGAAGAGAGACAACAAGACCTCCAACAGCAATACCAGAAACCAGCGAAAGGCCGAGCCGCCCGTTTTAGAACCGGTAAAGCCTGTGCCTCCGCCTCAACAACCGGCAAACTCGAACAGACCGAGGCCGTAACATTTTCCATTTGTCATTTTTCATTTTAGCCCCGATCACTGATCCCGCTTTAATATCCTTTGCGGGGTGGTATATCATCGCTTGCCGGGAGATAAAACCCCGGCACCCCATCGGACCGTATTTCATGGTGATTCTCTATTGATCGAGGTCGCGGGCATCCGGGCCAACGGTTGCTCCTTGACGCGCATCACCTTTTTAGTTTGATATGCAGGTGGAAGAACTCTTATGAAGCTTCTCATATGCAGCGACGGATCGGGCCAGGCAGAGGCAGCAATGCGGTTCGGGGGTATCATTGCCGAGGCTTGTGGCGCGGAGACGACTCTGCTCGGCATAACTGAAAAGCCTGGTGAAGAGGATGCGATATTTGAATCGCTCAGGTTTGGCCAGCACATTTTGAGGGAGCAAGGCATCAGCGCCGAGCTGATAACCAAGGCCGGCGACCCCGTAGGAGAGATCATCAAGCGGACCGAGGAGACCAGCTATGATCTGGTCGTCATAGGGGCGGTGCGAAAAGGGACGCGCGGCGCGTTTCTTATGTCGGCCAAGGCTTACAGGATAATCAAAGTGGTCGCTCCTCCTGTCCTTGTAGTGATAGGCAGCCGTACGGCGCTCAAGCGCATACTGATTTGCAGCGGCGGCGAGAAGTACATAGACGCGGCTGTCGAGTTCGCAGGCGGAATCGCCAGGGCGGCTGGCGCGGCGGTCACCCTGTTTCACGTCATGGCAGAGCCTCCCGCCGTCTTCTCGGACCTGATAAAGATGGAAGAGGACATAAACCTGCTTCTTCATTCCAACACTGACCTGGGCCGGAACCTCAGACGCGAGAAAGAGTTGCTCGAACGAATGGGCGTCGATAGCGAAGTCCGTTTGCGGCACGGGCTTGTGCTCAGCGAGGTCTTCAAAGAGATCAAACGCGGCGACTATGATCTTGTGGTGACGGGGTCGTCTCCCGTTCATGGCACGTTGCGGACATACATAATGGGAAATATGACTCGAGAGATAGTCAATCGCGCGGATTGCCCTGTGCTCGTGGTAAGAGGTGGGGAAGAGCCTGCGGGGATAGGGCGAAGCCTGAAGGGGCTGTTTTCCGAGATAACGAGCGCCTTCAGCAGCTCGAAAAATGAAGCAGGGTGATTGAAAAAACGGGCCGGGATTAAGAATTCCACGGCCCGGTTCTAACTCGGCAATATTGGGACAGGCTATAGATCAAAGCTTACCGCTTGATCTTATCGCCGATTTCCTCGATGGTCTCGCCGACCTTTCGCTTCGTCTCGCCGTACGCTTCGCGCACGTTGCCGCTAGCCTTGTCGACGCGGCCTTCCTGTTCCATCTCACGATCATTCAAAGCTCTGCCCGCAGACTCCTTCACAGAACCCTTCGCCTGATCAAACTTACCTTTCATCTCATCCTTGTTCGGTATCCCCATGTACATTCCTCCTTATTAATATTCCTTCGCACTTTTTACGGTGCAATTAATTATTATCAATCTGCGTGCCAGGACGTGAGTATGCCGTGACGGGCCGTAAAATCGCTAAAGACGGGGCGGCGAGCATCTCCTGCTTTGAGAAAGGCCTGAACTCGTACATTCTTGCTGTAAGCTGGCCGAACATCCTGTTTTGGTACGTACTGTTCTGCTCTATGAGGGCTTCTCGTGTCTTGCCCTGATTGCGAGGGCGCAAGCCTCAATGTAATAATGTCGGTTTAGGACGTAAAAGAACCAAGGAGGAGTCACAAAGTGACATCTGACAACAACACAGGCGGTAGCGCGCCCGATCCGCGAACGATTAAGATTCTGACGACGCGGGAGCAGGAGATACTGGAGGCGTGGATAGAGAACCGCATCAATTCGCGAGACTTCAGAGAGACCCTGATCAGCGGCGAAGAGTTGCGGGCCGATTCGCAATCGTTTCTGCGCGCGTTCATAACGGCGATCGCCAACTCCAGCTCTGAAGAGATGCGGGGCAAGGAGTTCAATTCGATCCGGCGATTGCTGCTCGAGATATCCGAGGCCCGCGCGGCGCAGGCTTTCAGCCCGTCCGAGACCGCCTTTTATGTTTTCAGCTTGAAGGAGACCCTGCTGCCCTTCCTGCGCGACGAGTACGAGGACGATCCGGCTCTTCTGCTCGAAGAGGTCAACAAGCTCTCGAAGGCGCTCGACAAGCTGGGCTCTTTCATCTTCGTCTCTACGATCAAGAACCGCGAGCGTGTCATTCGACAGCAGCAACAGGACATGCTTGAGCTTTCGACTCCCGTGGTCCAGATATGGGACCGTATCATCTGTCTGCCGCTGATAGGCACGCTCGACAGCCGCCGCACGCAGCTTATGATGGAGAGGCTTCTCGAACGCATTGTGCGTTCAAGAGCTGAGGTGGCGATCCTCGATATCACCGGCGTGCCCACCGTAGACACACAGGTGGCGAACTACCTTATAAAGACCGTGACGGCCGTGCGTCTGCTCGGCTCGACCTGCATCATAACCGGCGTCGGGCCTTCTATCGCTCAAACGATCGTGCACCTCGGCATAGACCTGGCTGGCATTATCACCCGCAACCAGCTTTCTGACGGGATACGCCTCGCCTTCGAGCTGACGAAGCAGAAGGTTGTGCAGATAAACAGGGCTGTCGATGGCGAAGCTGAGATCGAAGGGGGAGATATTGATGAGCGCG
>DASTET010000914.1:0-3985 GCA_035709445.1 Blastocatellia bacterium
ATGAGGTTCTGAAACGCAATACCGATCAATACAGCGAGCTTTGACGCCTGAAGTTGTGCCTGGAGGCCCGAAACGGCTTCACTGAAAAAACCCAGATAGCTCGTATAATACGCGACATTCACACCCTCCGCCGTTGTGCGATTCGCATAAACCCACAATGCCCACCCGACGACGAACAGGCTCGCAACACCGACCGACAGGAGGTTCCTACGCAACTGGCGGCGCAACATATAAAAAGCCGCTACCGCTATCAATAATGCAATCCCTGAGCTGCGAGTTAAGAACGCAAGTCCGATTATTACGCCGAGAAGCAGCCCAGCGCCTCGGCGCATCCTGTCCTTATCGTATTTCTCGGCAAGGTATAGGCCGGCTACTGACAGGGCAGAGTATGTCATCTCGGAATATATGCTCGTGGCCAGAATCATTGTGCGCCAGTTTATAGCAGCCAGTGCTACAACTATAAGCGCCTGCCAGCGGTTCGCATATCCGGCGTCAGTCAGGTAGCGGAATGTAATAACCATAAAGCCGAGCGTAGCTACAATCGAAAGCAACACCATAGCCGTCAAGTTTTCGGGGAACTGTGGATATACTCTCCATATTAACGACAGCAATAACGTATAGAAGGGAGGGTACTTCGTTTGTGCCGGCTCATAGGGAAGACTTATGAGCCTATGCCCTTCACCGTTCGCAAGAGCCCTCGCGGTTGCGACATATATACCGTCATCGTGGTACGCGCCAAACCTGTCCGGGGTGAGAATGGCAAGATAAAGAAAGACAGCTCCTGATAAAACCGCGATCAGAAGCGCGAGATGGAGCCCACGCCTCTTACCCGCCTCATTTCCGGGAGCCTCTGTTTGCCTTTGGTGCGCGCTTTTCACCTGGTGGATCATCCTGCATTATTCACGATCTTGTATATCGTGCTGCGCCCTTCTATGGATTGGAAGACAGGGACAAACATCCCGGGGTATTGCTCTAATAGCAACTTAATGCTTTCTCCATAGGGACCGGCTTGATACCTGAAGTCAGTTGAATTAAGGACCAGATATCGTCCGTTGTTTTCATCTATTATGTTGAGGAATATCTTCGCGTGCTCATCAGGAGATGGCTGACGAGCCTGATATATAGCAGTGTCAAGTATACTGGCGGGGATGGATCGTACAGTCTTGCGACCGGTATAAAGGTAATACATCTGATCACGATAACAGACTACCACGTCGGAAGGTTCTGTGTTCGATTTGATCCATTCCATCGATTGTACATCTTCCGTGATGCGATCAGTTCGCTTAAGCGAAGTCAGCGACCAGTATATTCCCGTCCAATTACTATAGAAGGCAGTGCCTGTTAACAGGATTAATATCACGGTAACGAAAGCCGCGCCGACCCTTTGAGATACCTGCCCACTCGATTCAAATCCCCTCCGCGCCAAGGAAACCAGGGTGCTAAGCTCGCCAATCAAGAAGAACAATAGGAATGGAGCAATCGGTATAAGATACCGATCGTATGAATTAGCAGGTACGATTATATGTAGGACAAGATAAAAAACTAAGTAGATATGTAACAGACGAATCCCCTTGCGAAGTTCTCTTAAGAATCCGGCGGCCAACAGGCTGAAGGCGAAAAAGACAAAAGGTATTAATACAATTCCTGGAAGTTCATAGCGCATCCCAAGACATTCTAGTGAAAAAGATACGAATATGAGTCCCAGCGCATTTGTACCGATGATATTTAGATGTACCATCAGCTTGGACGTATTATTCAGTGCCTGCAAATTGCTGATAGTCGAATCTATGCCATGCATATAACCCGCGTAGTATGCAGCGTGTGCCCCTTCGACCGTGGTCCTGTTAACGTAACACCAGGCGACCCAGCCTATAACGAATACTCCCGCTACGGAAATAGGCAGCAATGCCTTCCTCCATTGATGTCTCCAAACGAAGTATACGGCGACGGCCACTAACATAACTGCCCCTGAGGTTCGTGTCAAAAACACCAGCCCCATTATCACTCCCAAACTCATGGCAGTAACCCAGTTATTCCGTTCCTTCTCATACTTTTCTGCGAGGTGCAGCGCGGCTACTGACAGTAGAGCAAATACCAACTCCGAGAGTGTGCTTGTAGCCAATAGTATTGTGCGCCAATTGATCCCGGCCAGAGCTATAACAATCAATGCTTGCCAATCGGTGGCGTAGCCCTGCTTCACGAGATACGTGTAAGATAGTGCTAGAAAGCTGATCGTAGATATTACCGAAACCAGCATCATTAGAGTCAAATTCTCAGGGAAGTGAGGATAGACTCTCCAGACTAAGGATAGTAAGAATGGGTAGAACGGAGGAACCAGCGTCTGCGCCACTTCCTGAGGCGTGCTGATAATCCGGTAACCCTGATCTGTAGTCAAAGATTTCGCCGCGGCCACATATACACTATCATCATAATACCCGCCGAATCTGTCCGGGGTAAGCATAGCAAGACAAAGTAATAGTGCTACAAACAGAACAGCCACCAACATAGAGGTTACCAGTCTTTGCCTCTGTCGGCTTTTCGTCATTACTTGCCTTATCTGCATGGTCGGTTTCTGACTGTTCATTATATAGATTGAATTAATTGCACAAAGGTACAGGCCCAACTACATGCACTAAAGTCGTGGCAGGTAGTGGAGACAGAACGGGCAATCAATCCTCTTTAAAGGCGATAGCAATTACGCTCAGTCCGTGCCAGGGCCAGAAGCGGTTGATGCGCCTGAGTGCCAATAGGCGAGGGGTAACACCCGCTCCTCCAGACTGAGCCTCAAACAGAGCAAGAGCCAGTCCATACCTCGCTGATCACGCAAAATACTTCAGACCTCGCCGCTTGTCAATTCCCTGTTCTGGCCACGTGGCGCCGCAGATGGCGAAGCGTTCGCTGATTGCCGAAGGTCTGCAATGCTACTTTGATCCCACGTGAATCGAGCCGGAACATTATTGACATGACACCTGGTAATGGAATACAAACATTCTGTCCCTGTAATTTCCTGCGGAAAGGAGTAAAACCCGTGGGACGACTACTTCTGGTTCTCTCGGCTGCATGCCTGGTGTTTACCTTTGTCATGCTCTGGAAGATCCCGTTCGATCCAGGCAGGATTTTTAGCTCGCCCAGGAGCGGAGCTGAAAACACACAGCCAACAAAAGTTACAGACTCAAAGAAGAAACCCGACACGCCCCAGGCCACGCGCGGCAGAAAGAAGGCCAAAGCCGGTCCGTCCCGCGCATCCAGTGTGGCTGAAAGTAAATCGAATGTTCGAGACGTTGAGCCCGCGCCGTCACTCGAAGGCGGACAGGAACCTTCGCAGGCAAGTGTAAAGAGCGACTCGGCCGCCGTCTATACCGTGAATACTTCGGAAAGCGAGATATTGAGACTTCTCAGGAAAGGCGACAGCGTGAAGACCGATTTAGAGGTTATAGACAGAGAGGGAAGATGGAGTCTCATCAAAGGAGCAAAGGAGAAGAGGTCGGGATACGTGCGCAGCGATAACCTGGAGACCAAACAGCCCTCAAAACGCAAAAACTAGCACGCCTCATTGTCAATTCTCCTTGCTGCAATGCTCTCTTTCCTGATCTGTCCGAATTGACAGCAATTCTATAATCGAGCCTGTAGAAAAAGCTTTACTCTTCCCGCTTCCTTACAGTTATCAGTGAGAGAAGAAATAAGAATATGACCGGCGAGCGGCGTTCTTCCCAAAACTCTGTTACCCATGTTCTGCTCTTCTTTTCATTGGCCTTTAGTCTCTTGTTCATTGTCCGGGTTGCGGCAACAGTCCTTCCCCTAATTAGAGCGGGTCGTAATGATTTCGCTCCTCTTTATAGCAGCTCGCGTCTTGTTATTGAAGGTAAGGGGGAACAGCTTTATGACCAGCAGGTGCAGTATGAAATCCAGGCCGATTTATTCGAGAGAGGAGAGTCCGGGCCTCTGGTCTTTTACTATCTTTCCTATATCACCCTGCTATGGATTC
>DASTET010000915.1:0-5781 GCA_035709445.1 Blastocatellia bacterium
GTCGGGAGCGGGCCGGGCGCGGCCACTAACCGCTCGATCGGGCTTCTGGTCGTCGGCGGCCAGTCGCTCTGTCTGCTTCTCACGCTGCTTGCGGTGCCTGTCTTCTATTCGCTGTTTGAAGATGCAGGCAAGCTTTCCGTATGGCAATACATCGCATCCCGCTACCGGTCGATCAAGGCAGGCGCGCGCCGCAGATTTACGGAAGCCGGGCAGAGTGAATCGGGCGCTTACTCGATCAATCCCAAGAAGGAGAAGTATCTCGATGAGACCGGTGATTAGACTTATTGGGCGGGGCCGCTGCTCTGCAATGACGGGAAAAAGGCTGGCCCTTTCGATTGCGATCAATATTCTGATTTCGTCCGTTGCGGTCGCCGCAGGCTGCGGGTCGCAGTTGCCTCAGGAGCCTCCGCCCGTGTCGCCAAACTATCAGGCCCCGCCGCGCCCGCTGCCGCCTTCAGAGAGGGTCGGCGTCAAGGTAGAGGATCAGGCCCCGCTCACACTTGAAGAGGCGATCAGACTCGCGCTCATGAACAACAATGATATCGATGCGTCGCGCATCGATGTGCAGATGGCGGAATACGATTTGAAGGCGGCGCGCGGAGTGTATGACCCGCGCCTCACGTCGGATGTCTTCTTCGAGCGGGCCACAACGCCCGTCGCCTCGCTCTTCGGCGGAGGTCCGGGCGGCAAGCTGACTCAGGACAACGTCGCGGGCAACGGCCAGCTCACAGGCTTCTCGCCG
Organism: Blastocatellia bacterium; assembly: GCA_035709445.1. Taxonomy (GTDB): domain Bacteria; phylum Acidobacteriota; class Blastocatellia; order UBA7656; family UBA7656; genus DASTET01. The sequence goes on from DASTET010000915.1 coordinate 743, forward strand.
TGGCTCGGCGGCTCTTATAATCTGACTTTCAACTCGTCGAGGCTTGAGACTAATAACCAGTTCGCAACACTCAACCCGCAGTACCCGACCTCGCTGAGCCTCAATTTTACGCAGCCTCTGTTTCGCGGTCTCAGGATAGACGAGAACCGGCGACGCATCGAGATAGCAAAGAAGAACCTGTCGCTCAGCGATTCGCAGTTTCGCCAGCGCGTCATGGATATCGTGTCGCGCGTGGAGCAGGGATACTGGGACCTCGTCTTCGCACTCAGAAATTTGCAGGTGCAGATCGATGCGGTCAAACAGGCTCGCGCTCAGGTCGAGAGCAACCGCCGTCTGGTAGAACAGGGCGTGCTCGCCCCTATCGATATAGTCGCCGCCGAGACGCAGGTCGCGACCTTCGAGCAGGATGTCTACACCGCGCAGGAGAGGGTCACGCGCGCCGAGAATACCTTGAAGACGCTGCTTCTTACCGACCGCTCCGCGCCGTTATGGTCTCGCGCGCTGTTGCCTACTACAGACGTTAATCTTGCGCCGCCCGATGTGCAGCTTGAGCAGGCGGTAGCGGCGGCGCTTGCGAACCGGCCTGAGATCGAACAGGTTGAGACTACCGCCGAGATCAACAGGATAAACACTCGATTCTTCCGCGACCAGACGAAGCCGCAGATAGACCTCATCGCAGGCTACACGGCGGTCGGGCTTGCGGGAACACAGTTGACGCTTACGCCCAATCCCATCACATCAGGCAATCTCCTGCTTCAGGAGCGCGTCAACCTCTTGTCTCAGCTTGCGGGGCTTCCCGCGCTGCCGCCGCCTACGCCGCTCGGCACGCTTCCCGATAATCTGATCGGCGGAGTCAATCAATCGCTCTCGAACCTGTTCGGGCTCGACTTTACAACGACGCGAGTCGGGATACGCTTTTCGTTCCCTCTCGGCAATCGCACAGCCGAGGCCAATCTTGGCCGCTCTCTTGCCGAAGGCCGCCGCATCGATAACCAGCGAGATCAGTTGCGGCAGACCATCGAAGCCGACGTGCGAAATCTGCTCCAGGCCGTTCGATCTGCGCAGGCGCGACTGAATGCCGCCGCCGCCGCGCGATCCTCCGCCGAGCTTCAGTTCGCCAGCGAGCAGCGAAGGCTTCAGGGCGGGCTCTCAACCGTTTTCCTCGTGCTGGAGCGACAGACCGAGCTTATCTCGGCGCGCGGGCGCGAGCTTCAGGCCCAGACCGATCTCAACAGGGCGATTGCAGAATTCCGGCGCGCGACGGGTGAGACGCTTCAGGTCCACAATATCTCGGTTTCTCGCTGAAGTGAGTTATGCAATTCATCCCGACAGGACTTCGCTACAGGAATGCGGCGTCACTCGTTGCCGCATTCCTCTTGACGCTTGCAACGGCGGGCTGTCGCGGTTCGGGAAGGAATGAAGGAGACGTGGTTGTCGTCAATGCTCCGGTCGCCGGGGAAGTGCGGCGAGTGCTCGTGAGCGAAGGCGCGGAGGTGAGCGGCGGCGCGACCATTATCGAGATCGCTGTTCAGGAGGGATTGCCGCCGCAGCCGCAATCCCCGGCAGGCGATCCGCAGGCGCAGGCGCAGGCTGATCTGGATGCGGTTCGCAAAGAGGTTACGGCGGCTGAGGCCGAAGTTAAGAGGGCGCTCGTCGATGTGCAGCGAGTCGAGCCGCTTGTCGCTTCCGGCTACGCGTCGCAGTCCGAGCTTGACGCCGCTCGCGCCCGTCACCAGCAGGCGCAGATGCGGCTCGACTCGCTGCGCGAAAAGGCGCAAAGGGCGCAGGACAATCTCACCTTTCAAAGAGGGCGCGGCTCATCCGCGCCCGACGCTCTGCCGCGCGAAAAGATTGTGCCCATAAGGGTGACCGCTTCGGGCACCGTCCGCGTGATCAGCGCCCGCGTCGGCCAGCGCGTAAGCGCGGGCCAGCCGCTCGCTACCATCTCGCCCGATAACCGCTGATCATTAGAGCGATTTATGGCCGCCGATCAACGCCGGTGAACGCGGATAAGAACCTTCAATCCTGCTTTCTGGTTACACGGCGAGGTGGTATTATTGCTCGCACATGAACAACCAATCGGGCTCAGAGCTAAAGGTCGCGCGCCTCAGGTACGCGGGAGATGAGGCATTCGTCGGCGAATCTCCGAGCGGCCACGCGATACTGACGAGCTTTTCTCACGACAAAGTTACCGCGCCCACTCCTATGGAGCTTGTGCTTATCGCGCTCGGCGGCTGCACGGGCGCAGACGTTGTGGGGATTCTTGAGAAGAAACGACAGCGAGTCACCGGCTATGAGATAGAGGTGCGCGGAGAGCGTCGCGCCGAGCACCCGCGCATCTACACCCGCATCGAGGTTGTTCATAGAATCCGCGGTCGCAAGGTCGATCCCAAAGCCGTCGCTTCAGCAATCGAGCTTTCGGAGACGAAGTATTGCAGCGTGTCCGCCATGCTGAGCGCCGCCGCGACCATCGACACGCGCTACGAGATAACCGAAGAGGACCAGTAAGCGAGCGCGGCTGTCTTTTCTGCCCAGTGGACGCGCTGCCAAATTCTTTCATGTGGAGGTCCGTATGCGAAATCGCGTGGTGCTTATCATTGCAATTCTCTGCATCGCGAACCTGGCCGCAAACGCTCAAACAGTAGGAAAGTACCAGCAACCCTCGGACGATATCGTGCGGATGCTCGATGCGCTTCCTCTCCCGCAAACACAGATCAGCCCGGACAGCCGGTGGCTGCTTCTTATGGAGCGGCCCGCAATGCCTTCGATAGCGGACCTTGCGCAGCCGATGTATCGCCTTGCGGGCGCGCGAATCAGCCCCCGCACGAACAGCACGTTCATGTCGCAGGGCGTCACACGGCTGAGCCTCGTCGATCTGGGCACGACTCGCTCGCACGACATCTCCGTGCCTGCAAGCCCGCGACTCGCCTACATCACATGGTCGCCCGATGCGAAGCGGATCGCTTTCGTTCAACGGCTTGATGACGGGCTTGAACTCTGGATTGCCGACCCGGCGACCGGCAAATCGCACAGGGTTGCGAACCTCTCGCTCAACGCCACCACGGGCTCGCCTTACAGATGGCTTCCGGATAACAGCGGCCTGATCTGTCTGACAGTGCCAAAGGGGCGAGGGGCAGAGCCGAAGCCTTCCGACGTTCCGGTCGGCCCCAGGATACAGGAGTCGAGCGGGCACCGCGCGCCCGTGCCGACCTATCAAGACCTGCTGCAGGATGCGCACGACGAAGCGTTGTTTGAGCACTACTTCACCGCCCAGACCGTTCATCTGGACCTCGCTTCAGGAAGAATCACCTCCATCGGGACGCCTGCCATCTTCGATCAGGTGAGCCCGTCGCCCGACGGAAGGTTCATGATAGTTGAGCGGGTTGTGCGGCCCTTCAGCTACTTTGTGCCATACAGCCGCTTCGCTCAGGAGGTCGAAATCTGGGACCGCAGCGGAAAGCCGGTCAAGCGAATCGCGTCACTCCCGCTGGCCGAGAGGACGCCGACAGGAGGCGTGCGCACAGGCCCGCGCGGGGTGAGATGGCAGCCCGATGCGCCCGCCACGCTCGTCTATGCCGAGGCGCTCGACGACGGCGACCCGAAGCGCAAGGTCGCTCACCGTGATCGGGTCTTGCAGCTTGCCGCGCCGTTTACCGGCGAGCCGCGCGAGCTGTTTCGCTCCGAGCTGCGCTTCGCCGACATTCAGTGGATGGAACGAAGCTCGATCGCAATCTGGCGCGAGTTCGACAGACCTACGAGAAAGTCGCGGACCTACTTTCACGATCTGAAGCAGCCCGACGCAAAGCCCCGTCTGGTCTTCGATCTGCTCACGGAAGACCGCTACAAGAACCCCGGCCAGTTTATAGAGACGACGACAGCAAGCGGCCATCGCGTAGTCCAGCAGTCGACGGACGGAAAGTACGTCTATCTGAAAGGGCAGGGAGCCACACCCGAAGGCGACCGGCCTTTCCTGCGGCGTATGAATATCGCCTCGCTCGAAACCGATGAGCTGTTCAGGTCTGCCGATCCGTATTACGAATCTGTCGTCGATCTGCTCGACCCCGACGCGAAGCGCATCGTGGCGAGCAGGGAATCGGTCGTCGAGCCTACTAATCTCTATTTGAGAGACCTGGAAAAGAAGTCGTGGCTCGCGCTCACGAAGTTCGCCGACCCGCAGCCCGTACTGCGCAAGCTGAAGAAACAGCTTGTGACATACAAGCGGTCGGACGGCATAACGCTATCAGGCACACTCTACCTGCCGCCCGATTACAAACAGGGAGAGCGGCGACCGACCTTCATCTGGGCCTATCCGATTGAGTTCGCGACTGCCGATGCCGCAAGCCAGGTGTCCGGCTCTCCCAATCGCTTCACCCGCGTATCGGGAGCTTCGCACCTGTTCCTTCTCTTGCAGGGATACGTCGTGCTCGACAACGCGGCGATGCCGGTGCTCGGCGGCGAGAAGGCGAACGACACCTTTGTCGAGCAGCTCGTTCAAAACGCGGAGGCCGCCGTAAGCTTCCTCGTGGAGTCGGGCTACGCGGACCGCGAAAGGATGGGGGTGGGAGGCCATTCATACGGCGCGTTTATGACGGCGAACCTGCTGGCGCATTCGGACCTGTTTCGCGCAGGGATCGCTCGAAGCGGCGCGTACAATCGTACGCTCACGCCGTTCTCGTTCCAGAACGAGCAGCGAAGTTTCTGGGAAGCCCCGAATGTCTATTTCCGGATGTCGCCTTTCATGCACGCCAACAAGATCAACGAGCCGATCCTGCTTATTCACGGCGAGGCGGATAACAACTCGGGGACGTTCCCCCTGCAGTCCGAGCGGCTCTATCACGCGCTAAAGGGGATGGGCCGCACCGCGCGGTACGTCACCCTGCCGCTCGAATCTCACGGTTATGCCGCGCGCGAATCCGTCCTGCACGCGCTTTACGAGATGATCACCTGGATGGACAAGCACGTAAAGAACGCCGCGCCGCGTCAAAGCCAGGCGAGCCGCTAGTATAAGGCCATCAGAAACCGCAGAGGACGCAGAGGGT
>DASTET010000916.1:0-6051 GCA_035709445.1 Blastocatellia bacterium
TGTTGAAACGTGGCCGCGAGATTGAAGTCGAGACGACCTCTTCCATCGTCCTTATGTCGGCGACAGGCTGTTCAGGGTCGATTGCTCGTATCTGGCCCAGCAGGCTCCCGGCAATGGTGAGCGGGTCGCCCGTTGTCCGCACAGCAAAGGTCAACGATGAATAAGAAGCCTGTCGCGCGTGCGGCCAGTAGATAGCGGGCCGCACCTGTCCGTCTACGCTTGTAAGCCTGGCGTCGCCCACGACACCTATGATCTCATCGGGGAGAGGAGGACGGTCCCAACTGATTATCAGGCGTTTTCCGATAGGGTCTTCATCGGGAAAGAACTCGCGCGCCATGGTCTCGTTGATAATAAGCACTCTGGGGCTCTGCGCGGTGTCGCGCTCGTCGAATATCCTTCCCTTGATAAGCGGGATGCCCATCGCGGCGAAATAGCCGGGAGTTATCACGCGGACGTCGGTGCCGGGTTTTTCTCCGGGAGGCGGCTCAGGCCGCCCGTCGACCCAGAAGGATGTGGCCGAGCCCAGCCCGACCAGCGGGAGCCAGCTTATCGCGCCCGCCGCCTGCACTCCAGGAATAGTTTCGATCCGCTCGACGGCCTGCTGAAAGAATGCCGCCCTCTTCGGGTTGTCGCCGTACTTCGAGCCGGGCAACAGCACGCGCGCGGTCAACACATTCTCGGGATTGTAGCCGAGATTGACCTGCTGGAGCTTAACGAAGCTTTTGATCATCAACCCTGCGCCTACAAGAAGCACGAGCGCGAGCGCCACTTCCGATATTACGAATATGCTGCGCACGCGCCGGTGGCTTGCGCCTCCCGCCGAAGTGCGCCCGCCCTCTTTGAGCGATTCGTTCAGGTCGGGCCTTGAAGCTTGCAGCGCGGGGATCGCCCCGAAAATCAGACCCGTCAGGACGGAGACCCCGAGCGTGAAGGCGAGCACGCGGGCGTCGAGCGAGACCTCTTCGAGGCGGGGAATGTTTCCGGGGTTGAACGCGACGAGCAGCTCGATTGCCCAGTAAGCGAGCAACAGTCCCGCCACGCCGCCTATGACGGCAAGCAGCAAACTCTCATTGAGCAACTGGCGTATGAGTCGGCCCCGGCTGGCTCCCAGAGCCGTTCGCAGGGCAAGCTCCTTTTGCCGGGTGGCGGCGCGCGCAAGCAGCAGATTGGCAACGTTCGCGCACGCGATCAACAGCACGAAACAGACGGCCCCGAGCAATACGAGCAGCGCCGGGCGTATGTCGCCCACAACCTCCTCCTGTAGAGGAAAGACGTTCGCTCCCCAGCCCGCATTGAACTGGCGATGGCTCTCTTCGAGTCGGCTCGCGATCAGGCTCATCTCGGCCCGCGCCTGGCTCAAGGTGACGCCGGGCTTCAACCGCGCGATTACTCGCATGTAGCGGCCACTTACAGTCCTGTAATCGAGCCCGGTGTTGAGACCCATCGGCACCCACACGTCCGTTTCGTTGTTGAGAAAGTAAAAACCCGGCGGCATTATGCCGATCACGGTCGCGCTGCGCCCGCTGAGCGTTATACTTTTTCCGACAAGCTGCGGGTCCGCGCCGAACCGGCCCTGCCACAGGCGATGGCTTAGGACAGCGACGCGCTCGCCGTTCGGCACGTCTTCCGAATCGAGAAAGGCGCGGCCATAAACCGGCTGGACGCCGAGCAGCGGGAAGAAGCTTGCCGTAACAAGCTGCGCCTGAAGCTCGACGGGCTCGCCCGCGTTCGTCAGGTTCACAGGAATATCGACGAGGGCCGCCATCTGCTCGAAGACCTGGTTCTGGCTGTTCCAGTCGAGAAAATTGGCGGGCGATACGACATTGCGCTCGCGGTTTCGAGGAAAGTTCTTCTCCCAGACCATCACAAGCCGGTCGGGGTCTTTGAACTGAAGCGGGCTGAGCAGCAGCGTGTTGACTACGCTGAAGATCGCGGTATTGGCCCCGATCCCGAGGGCCAGGGCCACCACCGCTACCAGAGTGAATCCGGGGTTCTTCAACAGCGAGCGGCTGCCGTAACGAAGGTCCTGCAACAATGTGTCCATACATCCTCCACCGCAAAGCTGATGGCGCAATGATTAAGAAGCCAGAAGCCAGAATAGTAGATTATGAGGCTACATTGATAAACCGATTGATGATCAGTAAGCTCAATCTTCTGGCTTCTGGCTTCTGGCTTCTGGCTTCTTTTTTACCTTTTTCTGTCCCCCGTCGCCGTCAACGTCGACATCTACGTCGATATTCAGGTCGAGGTTCGTAATCTTATCGGTCGCCCGATTATCCTTTATCATTATCAACCCGAGCGCCCACGCAGCGTTCTTGCGGACGCTCCTGCTCTCATCCTTCATGGCCGCGTTCAGCGCCTCAACGGCGCGGTGATCTCCCTTAAGACCCAGCGCCCACGCCGCCTGCTCGCGCACTTCGGGGCTGCTGTCTTTCAATGTGACCAGCAGAGGCTCGACAGCTCTATGGTCGCCCTTGAGACCAAGCGCCCACGCCGACTGCTTTCGCACTTCCTGATGGCTATCTTGCAGGGCCGCGATCAGTGGCTCGACCGAGCGTTGATCGCCCTTGAGCCCTAATGCCCATGCGGCCTGCTCGCGCACACCGTTGTCGCTATCTCTAAGCGCGACGCAAAGCGGCTCGACCGCGCGCTCGTCTCCCTTGAGACCGAGCGCCCACGCCGACTGCTTTCGCACTCGATGATCGCCATCATACAGAGCGGCAATCAAAGGCTCGACTACGCGGCGGTCATTCTTTAGACCGAGCCCCCAGGCGGCCTGCGCTCGGACCTGCGCTTCGCCGTCCTGTATCCCCGTCAGCAGAGGATCGACCGTGCGGCTGTCGTTTATCAATCCGAGCGCAAGCAAGGCATGCTGCCGGACGCGCCAGTTCCCGTCTTTAACAACGCCGAGCAGCGGGTCGACGGCAGGCTTGCCTATCGAGGCGAGAGCGAGAGCCGCCTGCTTGCCCGGAGAGCTATCTTCAGAATCTCCTCCCCACTTACCCTCTTTGCCGCATCGAATAGTGCCTACGGGCGTGTCGTCGCCGAGCATGCGCAAAAGGTAGGGTATGGCGGGGACGGCGCGCGCGCCCATCTCTCTTAATGAGCATGCGGCGGTTGCTCGCTCGACCGCGTTCTGCGAGCCCAAAGCCCTTATCGCGCTCGCCACATCTGAGGGAGCGGCATCCTGGCTTGCGCTCTGATGATCGCTCGCCCTCACGGCGTAAAAAGTCACGGTCAGGCAGCACAGGAACACATGTATGGCTACGATCCTATATCTGTTCATTGTCAGGACCTCCTTAAAAACTGGCTTATCGATTTTTACGGTCTAAGAATGAAACGGCAGATCAACACGGATCAGATCCGTGTTGATCCGTGTTCATCTGTGTTCACGTTTTTTCGCCCCGGGTGAAGGGTTCGGGTTGACATTAAGCTTGAGATTGAATTCGAATTCGGAGTTGAGGGCGTTGGCAACTTTTTCGGAGACATTGTTGAATTCGAACTCGAATTCCTTGTCATCGGTAATAGAGGAAGATGCGCCGCCCCTGACGAGGATCATCCCTATCGCCCACCTGGCTTGATCGCGCACCTGACCGGAAGTGTCTTTGAGAGCCTCTTTCAAGGCAGGCAGGGCCCGGCGGTCGCCCTTGAGACCGAGCGCCCAGGCGGCCTGCTCGCGCACGCCGTCGTCGCTGTCTCTGAGCACATCCATCAACGCATCGACGGCCCGGCTATCGCCTTTGAGACCGAGCGCCCAGGCGGCCTGCTCGCGGACCTGATCGTCGGGGTCTTTCAAGGCTTCGATCAAAGGCTCGACAGCCTCCCTGTTGCCTTTGAGACCGAGTGCCCACGCCGCTTGCTCGCGCACGCCGGAGTCAGAATCTTTGAGCGCGGCGGCAAGGGGTTGCACGGCCCGGCTGTCGCCTTTTAACCCAAGCGCCCAGGCGGCCTGCTCGCGCACTTCGTGGTGCTCATCCTTGAGAGCTTCGATCAAAGGCTCGACCGCTGTGTTATCGCCCTTGAGACCGAGCGACCAGGCGGCCTGTTTTCTCACTTCCCAATCGCTGTCTTTCAAAGCTCCCTTCAAAGTCTCGACGGTCCGGTCCTCGCTCGCCTGCGCGGCATAAACATCGGGCGCAGCTTCAGGAGCATCGACCGCTGCGTTGTTATCGACCGGCTCGGCGGGGTCTGAGGCTTGATCTGGCGCGGCAGATGAAGTCTCGCCTTTATCCTGTTCTTCTGAAGGCCCGGCGGTCGCGTCTGCTTCTCTCGCGCCATTAATCCCTGCTTCAGCACGCGGGACGGTCGAATCACTCCGGGTCTCTCGGAGCACGCTCTCCGCCGCCGGTTGGTCATTGTTCAATCGGTTATCGTTCGCAAGCGGGCGCATGGCGGCAAGCGGCAGCACTACACAGACCATCGCGACAAACACAAGAGATGCCCCCGCGCGGTTGAGCCCTCGCCGGCTGAGGCCCGGGTCGAGTATGGCGAGCAGCCTGCCTTCGAGCTGCGAGCGGCGAGCTATGGCGACGGCCGCAAGCGAAGAACAGCTCGACGACCTGAGCGAGCGGGCTATATCGAGAAGATGGCTCGCATAATCGCTCGCCCTTGTGCCCGTGTGCAGAACATAGTCATCGCATGCGCGCTCGCGCTCCATGCGAAGCTGCCTCGCGGCTATCCATACAAGAGGGTTGAACCAGTAGAGCGCGCAGGCGGCCTGCGCAAGGGTTTGCGTCAGACAGTCTTTGCGTTTGACGTGCGCAAGCTCGTGCGACAACACAACGTGGCGTCGCTCTTCAGTCCAGTCGTGCGTGGCGGAGGGCAACAGTATTACCGAGCGAAACAGCCCCCAGGTCAAAGGCATACTCACCCGCTTGCTTTCAAGCAGCGCCACCTCGCGCGTGAGCCCTAACTGCAACGACAGGTCTTTTGCGAGCGTGGTCCACGCCGGGTCTTCGACGCGCCGCGAGTTTCTTGTGATCCAGTACACGCTCGAAAGACCTGCAACCAGCCGCGCTCCGACCAGAAAGGCTCCGCCGAGCCACAGGACCAGAAGCCAGGTCGACCAGTGGAGCTTCGATGCAGGCGATGAGATCGCGCTGTCAGGCAGCGAAGCAGATGAGACCGAACCGCCATCGATTGATGCGCCGGTTTGAGCTGCGACGAGCGCGCGGCGCTCGGCAGCCTGCACCGCCGCCTGCACAACCTCATCGGAAACGATAGCCGTTGCACCATTCGCTTCCGCTTCGGGCGAGGCGAGCAGCCGGGGCAATACCGCCACGTTCCACGCGGGCAGAACCAGAGACAGCGCGGGCAGCGCGAGCAGGCTGACCAGCGCGAGGTTCCATACAAGATGGCGGACCGCAGCCGACGCGCGCCTGAGCGCGACAGATGTGAGCGCCGCGACCGCCAGTATGACCGCCCCTTTTATCGCCAGGTCGAATAAGAGTCCGAACCAGTGAGATGATTGACTCGAAAGAGATAAAACGTCCGGCAGAGGGTTCATCACTTATCGTCCTTCCTTTCTGGCTTTCTCGATCAGATCGGATAAGCGGTCAAGCTCCGACTCCGAGAGCTTCGACCGGGACATATCCAGGATGGCGGCAACGGCATCCTCGGTCGAGCCGTCGAAAAAGGTCTGCACCAGTTGCTTGAGCGCCGACTGTCTCGCCTTTTCGCGCGAGAGCGTAGGCAGATACACGTACCGCATCCCATCCTGCTCGTGCTTGAGATACCCCTTCTCCTCAAGCAGCCTGAGCATCGCGCGTACCGCCGAATAGCTCGGCGGGTCCGGCAATCGCTCCATCACCTCTGCCGCCGTCGCCTGCCCCTGCCCATAGATTATGTCCATTATCTGTCGCTCGCGCCGGCTCAGATGCATGTGCGGGTTCTTCGTCATCAGCCCCTCCTCGGTAATCGCCCCTCTCTTGCCCCTTCTATCGAAGTGCTATTTTTTTAGCACCTTTTAATCCTGCTGTCAACAGGAAATGCTATTTTTTTAGCATCTACGTTCTGGCGGCGGGGACGGTTCCGGGGAATTGGTTGAAGCGG
>DASTET010000917.1:0-3790 GCA_035709445.1 Blastocatellia bacterium
GTACTCAGATGGCAGCGCAAGTCCGCAAGAGCTGGTAAGGCTTGCAGCGGCTGCGGGGGCTCGCGCGTTGGCCATAACCGATCACGATACCGTAGCTGGACTCCGAGAAGGAAGAGAGGCCGCCGAGGAGGTTGGCATTGAGTTCATCAACGGAGTTGAGATCAGCGCCGAATACTCTCCCGGCACGATGCACATACTCGGCTACTACATTGATATCGAATCAGAGCTCCTGACATCAAAGCTGGACGAGTTAAGAGAAGCGCGCGACAGGAGGAACCCGGAGATCGCGTCGAGATTGCAGGCGCTGGGGTTGGAAGTATTTTATGAAGAGGTGCAGGCGCTTGCGGGCAGCGAGGTTGTCGGCAGACCACATTTCGCCCGTGTGATGCTCGAAAAGGGCTATGTTGAAAGCGTCCTGGATGCTTTCAACAGGTACTTAGCGAAGGGCGCTCCAGCATACGTAGAGAAGAGACGACTCTCACCCGCAGAATCGATCTCTCTCATACACGATGCTGGCGGCGTTGCCGTGCTTGCCCATCCCTACCAGTTGAAGCTCCCCGTTGAAGGCACAGAACGTATGTTCTGCGAGCTTGCCGCGCTCGGGCTGGACGGGGTTGAAGCAATATACAGTCGGCACAGTAAGGCCGATCGGGATATGTATGCGGATATGGCTGCGAGCTATGGGCTGCTGATCACCGGGGGAAGCGATTATCACGGCACATATAAACCCGATATAGATATTGTCAGGGGGCTTGGTGATCTGAAAGTCCCCTATTCCCTGCTTGCAGAGCTAAAGGCCCGCGCGGCTTCGCAGTTCATCTGAATTGAAATATGGACCTGTCATCGATCATAGCTCACAGGGTCGCTTGATGCAGAACGAGTTGAACATAGAAGAACTGGTCTCGCAGATTACGGAGGTTATCATCTCGCGTCTCGGCGGCGGGCCGCAGGCAAGCGACTGCGCGCTTCATCATGACGAATGCTTTGTGAAATGCCCGGATCGAATGAGATCGATCATTGCCTCAGGCGGCGTGCGGCTCGGGCTCACGGGCGCTGAGAGCGAGGCTGCGCGCCAGGTCGCGCGCCACATCGATCACACGCTGCTCAAACCTGACGCTACGCGAGACGAGATAATGAAGGTGTGCGAAGAGGGCGCGCGCTACGGGTTCGCTTCCGTCTGCATAAATCCTACATGGGTTCGAGAGGCCGCCTGCGCATTGCGCGGAAGCGGGGTGAAGGTCTGCACGGTTATAGGCTTTCCCCTGGGCGCCAATGCTCCCGACACCAAAGCGTACGAGGCGAGGCGGGCGATATTCGACGGCGCGACCGAGCTTGATATGGTAATAAACATCGGCGCTCTGAAATCTGGCGACTCCGATCTGGTGAAGCGAGACATCGCGGGAGTCGTCGAAGTAGCTCGCGATGCCGGCTGTCTTTCAAAAGTGATCATCGAAACCGCGCTGCTCACTGAAGACGAAAAGATACGCGCGTGCCTGCTTTCAAAAGAGGCGGGCGCAGACTTCGTGAAGACATCGACCGGCTTCAGCAAGGGCGGGGCCACGGTTGCAGATATCGCCCTCATGCGGAGAGTCGTTGGCGGGCAGATGGGAGTGAAAGCGTCGGGAGGTGTCCGCGACCTTAAACAGGTTCAGGAGATGTTTCGCGCGGGCGCAACCCGCATCGGAGCAAGCGTCGGTGTAAGGATAGTCCAGGAGGCTGCCGGCGCCGGCTCACCTGTCAATGGCCAAACTGCGCAAAGCTATTGATCCGAAAACGACACGTATATAGAAAAAGACCGGCGGGCTTCAGAGAAGCCCGCCGGTCTTTTTACAATTGTTCGAAGTTTCAATAGGCCCATCGGGTAAGGACCGACCCTACGGTGTAGCCAGCGCCAACAGCGGCAAACAGCACAAGGTCTCCTTTTTTCAAACGGCCGTCGTCTAACACATCGCCGAGCGCCAGCGGGATAGTGGCGGCAGTCGTGTTGCCATACTTGTGAATGTTCTTGACCACCTTCTTTTCATCGAGACCGAGCTTCTCGGCAGCAGCATTTATGATTCGAAGGTTTGCCTGATGCGCGATAAACAGGTCTACATCCTTGCCGCCGAGGTTGTTGCGTTCAAGTATCGCGCGGCTGATTTCGCCCATCTTTCGAACGGCATATTTGAATACGGGCTGTCCTTCCTGATGGACATAATGCATCTTCTTTTCGACCGTCTCGTGAGAAGAAGGGTTGAGGCTTCCGCCTCCGGGCATGTAAAGGAACTGGCCCCCCGATCCATCGATCTCGTGCATGTAATCGAATATGCCTTCCTCTTCGCCTTCAGTGGGCTCAAGCAGCACCGCTCCGGCGCCGTCGCCAAACAGCACGCAGGTAGTTCTGTCGTCGAAGTTGATTATGCTCGACATCACGTCGGCGCCGATCACCACTACTTTAGTGTGTGTGCCCGCCTCGATGAATTGGGCCCCGACCGTAAGCGCGTAGAGGAAGCCCGAGCAGGCCGCCGATACATCGAATCCCCAGGCGCGCGAAGCCCTCACTTTGTTCTGCACCACGCAGGCGGTCGAAGGGAAAAACATATCCGGCGTGACAGTGGCCACGATGATCAACTCGATTTCGTCAGCCTCGATCTTGCGCCGCCGCAGGAGGTCCCCAACGGCTTGCGCGGCTAGCTCCGATGTAGGAGTGCCCGGCTCGACCATATGGCGCTCCAGGATTCCAGTACGCTCGACTATCCAGTCGTGACTGGTATCGACTCGCTTTGCCAGGTCGTGATTTGTCACAACTCTTGGAGGCACATAGCGACCAAGCGCAGTTATCTTTGCCCTGCGTGTGCTTTTCATTAAACCGACTTCCTCCAGCCCTCATACTTTAGAGCCGGGGCCCTCTCGCATGAAGGCATGGCTCTCACTGGTACAAGTCCCGATAGTAGCACCGTCGCTTTTTTAGGTGCAAGCAATACTTATGGCTGACCGCCGGGTATGCGTATCCTTGTTTCGCCTTTGCCGGTTATGTTATAGGGAAGCCGGAGGTGATTCGAATCAGTCTCCCATAATTCTCATTTGATGGCCTGTTGAGAGCGTATGAATCTTAAGCTTCTGATTATTATTGAATTCCTCTTTATGGAATTAACGATTCAACCAGCTTGCGCTCAGAACTTTCAGACCGAGCAGATGAGGTATTTCAGGGTGAGGGCCGCAGCCTCGGAAAAAGGATCCGCAATAAACGGTCTCTTTCGGCAGAAGGGTATCGCTTTTCCGCCTGAAAGTATCTTCATTCGAATCTTCAAGCGGGAGCGAGTACTAGAGCTTTGGGCGCGCGGTTCCGATATGGACCGTTTTCAGATGGTCAAGCAGTACGCCTTTTGCGCAAGCTCTGGCGGGCTCGGTCCCAAACGCCGCCAGGGGGACGGACAGATTCCAGAGGGGTTTTACCATATAGACCGCTTCAATCCAGTTAGCAATTTCCATCTTTCGCTCGGAATCAATTACCCTAACCGATCGGACAGGATACTTGGCGGCGCGGGGCGAATGGGAGGCGATATATTTATTCACGGCGGTTGCGCTACGATCGGGTGCGTGCCAATTACAGATGATGGCATAAAGGAGCTGTATATTGTCGCGGTCGCAGCTCGATCATACGGGCAATCAGCTATACCCGTCCACATCTTTCCTACAAAATTAGATAGCGCGGGCATGAAGCGGCTCGAAAGAAAGTTCAACGGCGAGGCTCGTCTGCTTGATTTCTGGCTCAACCTTAAATTGGGGTTCGACTTTTTCGAGCGGGATA
>DASTET010000918.1:0-3717 GCA_035709445.1 Blastocatellia bacterium
GGTGGTGTTGTACCCCTACAATCTGGCCCAACTGTTCCTGCACGTTTTCCCAGATTGGCCGGGTATCATATAGCCGCTCTTCAACCTGCTTCTCAAGGGATTGAAGGCGAGCGTCTATTCCTCTAACCAGTCTTAAAAGCTCATTCATGTGACCATTGTCAGAGAGTTTCTCAGTAAGGTTATCGCTCATCGACAGGTACTCCCCTTTCATTACAAATTCTTCAATGGGGATGTGCTGCGGCTATGATACCGGTCGAACGAGCCGACATCAACTTGTAAGAAACATCAGCCGGGAATAGCGGTCGAACTGGTCACGGTTATCCCTTACGACCGACGACTGCGAAACGGGGCGATAAGCGAGCCCGGTGCGCTTTACACCTCGCGACTGCGTGCGCGACCGTTCGGGCCAGGCCCTCGCAAGCAACGACCTCATCTTTATGAACTCATCGTCAATCCTCGCGTGCGGGGCCGCGCCGTGCAGCGCAGCTACGGCATTCTGAAAATTTACCTCAGCTCGAAACGAAAGCGGAGACACAAGCCCTGAATAATCGAACGCATCCGATTTGATTCTAAAGCTCTGTTCGAGGCTCGACGCATATACATCGAGCAGCATCTCTTCGGAGCGGAACTCCGACGTGTCGAGCACATTCGACTGCCGGTTGTGCAGACCGGCTGCGCTCTCTATGTATTCGACCCTAAGGTTGCGAAGCGCGCCCACGACAAGCAGCTTTATATCCGCAAGCGTCATGCTCAACACCCCGCCCGAATGATGCACCTCGATATGATCGGTCGAGCGAGCTATTCGACGCGCGCGTATGATCTCGCTGTAGAGGCGCATCTCTTCATCGGCAACCACCGAGCAGCTCAACCCGCAGGAGCGAACGAGCGCCGAGATCATCTCGGCCTCCTGCCGGGTCTGGCTGCGGGCAAGCGGCACAGGCTTGCCCGATGATATGAAGGCGCGCGCTTCGCCTATCTCTATCTTGAGCGCGGCGGCAAGCGCCGCTTCCGCCATATCGTCGCGCGGTCTGAAAGGGTGCAGGATCGTGTTGAACGCTCGCTCGAAGCTATCGATGACGCGCTGCGGCGGAGCGGCGGTTATCTCGGTTAAAGGAAGCTGAGCGCCGCAATAGAGACAGGCGCCGCGAGCAGCAGGCGTTCGCCGTGCGCACTGAGGACAATTCAAAGTGTCGAGGTTCAATCTGGTCTCGCTTTCTCGTAACATCGGCAGGGGCTGGCCCGGATTATAACACAAACCTCTCATTTTCCATTTTTCATTTTCCATTCAATGAAAACTGAAGAATGACCCTCTCTTCCATCCCGCTTTGTTAAACCGCGACCGCTGTTGTTACTATGAAGCTATATGGTTCTCTCAAGGCACCTGACGCGCAGGAGGATCGCTTACTTCTCGATAGTGGTTGCGGCTGTCGCTGGATTGGCTCTCTTTCTCGCGCTTCGCCGCCCGCCGCGAGTCGATATGGCGCGATATGTTCCCTCCGGCACTCTGGCCTTTATCGAAGTAGATAACCTGACCGATCTCGTCTCGGACCTGACAGACACGAAAGCCTGGCGCGAGCTTGCGCCTGCTCTCGGGGTATCGAGCCAGCTCGGACAGATAGGCATTGCGGCAGACCTTATGAGCCGCACAGGGGTCGGGCCAGATGAGGCGGTCCTCGCATCTCGCGCCCAGGTAGCCGTCGCCCTCACCGGGATAGAAGCTCAGACGGGGATGAACGAGGAAGGGCCTTACATCCACTTCAAGCCGCAGTTCGCGCTCGTGGCCGAGACCCACTCAAACCCGCAGTCGGCGGCCCGAATTGTGGGCGAGCGGGCCTCCATCCTCGCCGCGCGAATCTATGGCGATTCGATTACGGAACGGGCGGAAGTCTATTACGGCGCGCGTCTGCTGGCATATCACGGCGCGGACCCCGACCGCCAGCTCGTCGCCGCATCTACGGGGAGCCTCGTGCTCATCGGCAACCACGTCTCCTCGGTAAAGGCATGCCTCGATGCGATAGGCGGTCGGACGGCCGTCCTGGCCGAGGACGAGACTCTCAAGGGCCTGCGACCGACAATCGATCGTTCGGCTTCCGTCTTTGCTTTCGTCACCCAGGCAGGGATAGAAAAGCTCGTCGAATTCGGCCCGGCAATCTTCGCCAGCCGCTTTACGACGGACCCCGATCGCATAAGCTCTATGGCCAACCTGTTCGGCCATCTGTCGAGGCAGACTACCGCCGGGCTTTTTTACAGCGCCGCCTTCGATTCGGGGCTTGTCGTGGAGCGATACCTCACGGTGCTCCGCCCGCAGGTGGCCGAAGCGCTGGCCGGGGCCTTGAAACCGGCTCCCGCAGCCTTTTTCGATATGCTTGAGCTCGCGCCGCGCCGGGTCGAAGACTTCAGCGCCATCAGCGTTGAAGGCGGAGCCGGAGAGCTGCCCGAACGCGTGCTCAGGCAGATGGCCCCTCAGCTAGACCTCGTGGCCGGGGTGGCGCTCAGGGAGTTCGTCATAAATTTCCGGGAGCAGCTCGGGCTGGAAGCAAACGAATCTCTAGGCGATGCGCTGGGCAATGACCTGTTGCTCGTAAGGTTCGACCAGTCGCAGCCGGTCGTTATGGTCGCCCGCGCAAATGACCGCGCAAGACTCTCGCCGACCCTGGCCCGGTATCTTGCGCGCGGCGGCGCGCAGGTCTCGGCCCGCGAGCATAACGGCATAGAGATCTCGGTCTCTTCAAACGAAGATGGCCGCGCCGCCGCTTTCGTGGAGGGTTTTCTGATACTGGGCACTTTCGACCAGATAGCTGCGATGATCGAGGCTCGAAGCGGAGGCCAGGCGCTGGCCGATGACGAGCGCCTCAGCCGCGCGCTCGCCACACGGCCCCCCGGCGCGTCGTTTGTCTCCTACCGGCCGGATGCCGACAGCGCAGCCGATATGATGCTGGCAATCGCGCGTCTTACGAGGGTAAGCGACGGATCGCGCGAACAGCTCGAACAGCCCGAGGTCCGCCGCGCTATTGAGAGGATGCCCCCTTCGGTCAGCTTCACCGAGTTCCGCGATTATGGCATCTATACCGAGACGCGGTCTGCGGTGGGAAGCTTCAGCCTTATAAGCTCTCTGGTGGGCGGCGATGAGGGACCGTAGACGAAGGCTACCCTTTTACCTCTTCGCCCCGGCTGCGGGATTCCATGACGGCGGCTGCCTCTTTCCGCCTGCGGCGGCGAAGCAGCCTTATCCTCCGGCGCTCGCGCACTTCTATACGGTCGCGGACCTTGCCATAGAACTTTATAAAGTAATCGTACATAGACCAGAGCGCGACGAAGACCACGATCCAGAGCATTGCGCGGCCCGCGCCGTAACAAAGCACGCGAAAGCCGTCGAGGGTGATCGTCCCCTGGCTGATGGCAGTTGCGATTACCTCGTTGGCTTCGGTGAAAGAGGCGAACGCGACATCCGGGTTTACGCTTGAAGGGGGTCTCAGACCCGAAGGGCCTCCGGGCTCGCTGCCGAGTATCAAAAGCGTTATGGCTATGACCTGCGACAGCATCTTGAACTTTGCTTTCTTGGAAGCCGATATTGTGAAGCCTTCTGCTGCCGCTATCGAGCGCAAGCCGGTGACGGCAAACTCGCGCCCGATTATGATTACAATCGCCCAGGCCGGGGCGAGCCGGTTTTCGACGAGAGAGACCAGCGCCGCCGAGATCAGCAGCTTGTCGGCTATG
>DASTET010000919.1:0-5492 GCA_035709445.1 Blastocatellia bacterium
TACGGCGTGACGCCGGACATAGAGGTCGAGATAACGCCGAAAGACTTTATGGCCGGGCGCGACCCGCAGCTAGAAAAAGCGGTCGAGGTAGCGATGAAGCAGTTAGAGAAGTCCCGTCCTCCGGTGAAGCTGAAACCGAAATACCCGGTGCATAAATAGTCTGGCGCGTCTGGCGAGTCGAGAGTCTGGCGCGTCCTGCTCCTGACGGCGCTGATTATATTGCATTATCTGATTTATGCGATGTTTGTCTCTAAAGCGACTCGCCAGACTCGCGACTCGCTAGACTTGCTAGACTTACCGTGGTGCGTAATAGCTGCTGCGTCCGTGAACCGAGTATTCGGGATGGCCGCGAACCTCTACGCGGACGCGGCGCAACCGGCCGTCGCGCGCGGTGTTGGTCGGGTAGTAGCCTATGACATACCGGTGATTGATGTCTGATAGTATCTGCGCGTAGATATCTGCGGCCTGCTCCGGTCTTTCAAGATAAGCGGTCCATCCTCCCGTAAGCTCTGCCACGCGGGCAGCGGCCTGCTGCGAGCGCGTAAACCGGTCCGTAAGCAGCCTGACCTTGGCATCCGTGAGCGGGAAGATGGAGGAGTACCTTTGATACTCCTCCTCGGTTGCAAACCGCGACCGCTCAGCGCGGCTGAGCATCTCGCGCCCTCGCTCGTAAAGATCGGCTGGCGACAGCCCGGCCAGCCGATCTGCGGGTATGACCGTGTAGACGGTAGCGCGCCCTCGGGAGGCTGCGTCAAATACGTCGGCGAGCCCGAACTCCCGCCGGGGCATGTTCCATTTGTAATCGTCGGCGTCAGGCTGGTCCCTTAGCGTGACCGCCTCATCGCCATCGGTCTGGAAGATTATTACCGGGCGTTTATCGTCTTCGTCTTTGATAAGCTCTCTGAAGCTGGCATAGAGCGCGGAGAATTGGAGGCTCTTGCCTCGACGTGACGATATGGAGCGACCGAACAGGTCTTCGCCCGCGAGCTTGCGGACGCGCTTTTCGAGCAGGTCGAGCGTCGCAAGAAGGCTGCCCTTATCGCGTGTGAAATCGGTCAGCAACTCCACATCGTCGGTGACTATGGCCATCTCGTCCGACGCCGCAAGCTGCGAGATGAGCGTCTTCGCCGCATTGATGCTCGCCGTCAGATAAGGCAGCTGGCTGCCGCTGTAATCGAAGATCAAGACTATCGAGCGCGGTCGCGCCGCGTCGTCGCCCGTTGAGAAAGCGGCCACCTGTTGCGGCTGACCGTCTTCCGTAAGGATGAAGTCATCGCGGCTGAGTCCCGTGACGAACCGCGAAGTCTTCGGGTCTGACACCAGCAGATCGAGCGCGACAAAAAGCGTGTCGAGCTTTATGGCCTCCCCGTCAGCCTGTTTGATCGATCTGGCTTCTCTCTTATCCTGTCTCTTTTCAATCGCCTTCTGTTTAGCAGAGTCCCACTTGAGTCGTTTGAGGCTCGATCCGAACTTCTCTCGCTTCCGGTTCTTCTCATCTCTCGATTGCGCAAGGGCCGCCGTCGCAGCGATCGATAAAGCGCAGATCAACATGGCGAGAGCAAGCCGCCGAAGCTGATTTATGAAGATGTCTGGCCGGCATTTCATCCCGACAATGATTCTATCGTGTATTGAAGGAAGGCTCCAGGTTGTGCTACCTTCGCGGCGTCATCCCCGCCTGAAACCTAGAATCCCGGGCAATCATGAAACTTGCGACTTTTCTGATGGCGGTGATCGCGCTCTTGACGGTCGCCTGCTCGCGCAAAGAGTCTGCCGATCAGCCGCGCGAGCAGAAACCGTCCCTTCAACCCTGTGTCAATCTGAATACGGCCACGGCGGATGAGCTTGCGGGGCTTCCGGGGATAGGCCCGGCCTTCGCTAAAAAGATCATCGAGCATCGTGAGCGAAACGGGCCTTTCAGGCGGCCTCAGGAAGTAATAATCATCCGGGGCTTCAGCGAGCGAAAGTACCGCGCTATAGCCGGCCTCGTATGCGTCGAGTAGCCGATTGAGCTTTCATTTGCCGTGCTGTAAAGTAAAGGGCTTCGGTGTGGGACCGATCATCAGATGAACCAGAGAAGACCCGTTCTTGTCGAAGTCCGGCGCGGCGCGATAGTCGAATCCGTCCATCGCGGCGTCATCGTCGCCATCGATCCCGAAATGCGCGTTCGAGAGAGGCTCGGCGACGAAAACATCATGACGTCGACCCGTTCCGCGATAAAGCCTTTTCAGGCCCTGCCTGTGATCACGAGCGACGCGGCTGACCATTTCGGTTTCACCCCGCGCGAGATAGCCGTAACCTGCGCCTCGCATGAAGGGGAGCCGATCCACACCGAGACGGTCGCAGCGATGCTCTCTCGCATAGGTCTCGACGAGCGTGCGCTCAGGTGCGGCGCTCACGCGCCTTATAGCGAACCGACCGCTCGACAGCTTGAGCGCGAAGGCGCGGCCTTCAGCCAGCTTCACAATAACTGTTCGGGCAAGCATGCGGGGATGCTTGCAACGGCGGTCCATATGAAGCTGCCGATAGAGGATTATGTTCGGCCGGATCATCCCGTGCAGCTCAAAATAGTCTCGACCTTCGCCCGGCTTGCGGGGCTTGCCGAGAGCCTGCCGACGGCGATAGACGGTTGCAGCGCGCCGACGTTCGGAGTGCCGCTCGTCTCGATTGCCTCGGCCTTCGCGCGGCTTGTGAGCGGAGAAGACGAGGAGACAGCCACTGCGTCGCGCCGTATCATCGAAGCGATGATCGCTCACCCTGAGATGATCGGGGGGACCAGAGGCCGGTTCGATACCGACTTGCTGCGCGCGGCGCGCGGAAGGCTGGTATGTAAGGTCGGCGCTGA
This sequence comes from Blastocatellia bacterium, assembly GCA_035709445.1. Classification (GTDB taxonomy): domain Bacteria; phylum Acidobacteriota; class Blastocatellia; order UBA7656; family UBA7656; genus DASTET01. The sequence continues at coordinate 2,843 of DASTET010000919.1, forward strand.
AGCGGTCTATGGTGTGGGCGTGCTCGCGTGCGAGAGATTTCCTCGCGGGCTCGGCCTGGCCTTCAAGATGGAGGATGGCTCTTACAGGGGGCTCGGCCCGGTCGTTGTAGAGACGCTCGCGCGTCTCGGCGTGCTCGGCGATGACCAGGTGTCCGAGCTTGAAAGTTATCATCGCCCGGTCTTGACCAATCGCCGCAATGTCGCCGTGGGCGAAGTTCGAACGGTGTTCGATCTGGAGATCGATTAACATAAGGGTATGAACAAAGAGATACGGTCGCTATTTCCCATCACTGATAAATACATATACATGAACCACTCTGCGGTGAGCCCGCTTTCGACGCGCGTGCGCGACGCGATGAAGGGATTGATCGATGACGTGACCGAGAACGGCTCGGTCAACTACGGCGACTGGTGTCGCGCCTACGAGCACACGCGGGCGAGCGCTGCCCGGCTTGTAAACGCCCGGCCTCACGAGATCGCTTTCATGCGAAACACGTCCGAGGCAATTTCGGCGGTAGCCAACGGCATAGACTGGCGCGAGGGCGATACAGTAGTCACCTGCAACGTGGAGTTTCCGTCGAACTTTTATCCGTGGATGAGGCTGCGCGAGGAGCGCGGCATAAAGATGAAGCTGGCCGCCGAGCGCGATGGTCGCGTCGACCCGGAAGAGATCATGTCTTTGGTCGATGAACGCACGCGGGTGGTCGCTCTGAGCTGGGTGCAGTTTGCCAGCGGTTTCCGGTCCGACCTGGCGCGTATAGGCAAGTTCTGCCGCGAGCGCGGCGTGATCTTCTGCGTAGATGCGATACAGGGGCTTGGCGGGCTAAGGCTCGATGTCGAGCGTGACTCGGTCGACGCCTTTGCAGCCGACGCGCACAAGTACCTGCTCGGCCCCGAAGGCGTTGCATTGATGTACATATCGGACCGCATCATCGACCGTATAAAGCCTTCGGTCGTGGGCTGGACTTCGGTGAAGGACTACGAGCGGTATCTCGATTATGATCTCGACTATCGCGAGGGGGCGCTGAGGTTCGAGTGCGGGACATTGAACACGGTGGGGGTCTATGGCCTGGGCGCTGCTATCGATCTTTTTCTGGAGATAGGGACGGAGAAGATAGAGGAGTATCTCCTGGGGCTGAGCGATTACCTTGCCGAGCGGCTGCGATCCAAAGGCTATGAGGTAATCGGCTCGCGGCTTCCGGGCGAGAGATCGGCAATCGTCACTTGCAAGCATGAGAAGCATTCGCCCGGCAACCTCTACCGGCTGCTGCTTGAGAAGAACATCATCACCGCGCCGCGCGTAAAGCGGCTCAGAATCTCACCGCATTTTTACAACACGCGTGAAGAGGTCGATGTGCTCGTCGATGCACTCCCATAACAGGGGTCAGGATTCGGGGGGCGGGGTCAGGGTTTGGTTGCTGGTAATCGCTATGTCGGTGATTAATAGTTCAGCATTCAACGAGCTAATGATACTAAAGCCCTGACCCCTGACCCCTGCTTCTAGTCGGGGCTGTTTGTCGCTTCTTTCAGCTTACGCTTTGCGAGGTGCTGGCGCACTCCCTGTGTGTAGAGCTTTGCGAAGTCGAAGAAAGAGAGTTTTTGGGGGGCGCCTTCGTAGTAAAAGGTGCAGGCGTTGCCGATCTCTCTCTGCAAAAGCTTTAAGTCGAGCGGGTCGAGCGGGAACTTGACGCAGGCCGAAGGCGCGTGCGGGGTGGTATAGATTGCGCAGCGCGTATTGTACGGCCCTTCGTCTATGAAGAAAGGGCACTGAAACTGTATCTTGCAGCAGAGCCCGCACCGGTTGCACTCTCCGCGCTGATAAGCCTTGTAGCGATATATCAGATTATCCGGCAGGAAACTGGCCAGCACAGTGCGGCGCAACGCCGCCCAGCTATGAATGGAAAAGGGCGAGCGAGCTATCTTCCTGAAGACGGTCCGCGTCATCTGCCAGTACATCCATTGACGCGACGGGACTTCAGGCGGAAGAGGGAGGGCATCCGGTTTCTGAGGAAAAATATTATTGAAGACGTAAATGACTCGACCACCTTTTTGCTTCTCCTGTGTCATCCTCTTATTATTCCTTCTCCAAATTAAGTACTCGGCGAGATGATTGCAGATTTCGCAGGAAACTGAATTATCCGGCGTATCGCGTCCACAATCGAAGCTGCATGGATCAAAGCGACAGCAGTACCATACTACCACCAAGGCACGGACCGGGCAAACACGGAGCGCGATTTGATTTATCGCGTCTTCCTGACTATGCTGAAACCTTTAAGCCGAGTCTTGTCCCGGAGCCTCTAAGATATGTTCTGCTCCGATTGCGGAGAAGGGTTCAAATCGAGAAAAAGTCTGCTCGCGTTGCGCGCCCGGTGTCCCAGGTGTAGGCCGCGCGCTCGCGGGGCCAGGTTGATCCTGATCGCGCTGTTTGCAGCTTGCGCGATCAGCGGTTTCCTTGCCGGGCGATACTCGGTCCCTGCCGAAAGGTTTTATATCATAGGCACCCCTATCGATCTTAAATCGGCGGTCTCATCACAGACCGGCGACGACCCGCAGGCGACTGATTCGACTGCGAGAGAGCAGGAGGCCACGTGCGGCGCGCCTACAAAAACCGGCAGACCGTGTCGAAGAAAGGTGCGCGACGGCGGCCCTT
>DASTET010000920.1:0-3225 GCA_035709445.1 Blastocatellia bacterium
GACCCTTCGGTTGTGGCCGCCGAAGGCACGCACACTCTTCAGGCCATGAACCCGGACGGTCAGACTTCCGATACAAAGACCCTGACCGTCGTAGCGCCTGACCCTGAATTGCGCTTTCTACTCGACGGCAACGCCGCCGAGGAAGATCTTGGCGACCTGATCGTCGGCGCGACAGGAGAAGGGTTTAACGATAACTCGAAGGCGCTCATCTGGGGCAAGACCTCTCCGCAGACCGAAGTAATAAGCGATGAGAGACTGACCCTCGTGCTGGCGGGTCAGTTTACTTCCAACCCCGCGCGCGTTCCCGTCATGATCCAGAAGGGGAACGGGCGTCTGTCGAACGTAGATATATTCTTTGTAGTCCCGCGCCCGCCCCGGCTCGAAGGCGTTGAGCCGACCGTGATCGAGGTCGGGACCGAAGACTTCGAGATAAGGGTATTCGGAGACGGCTTCAAATCGGATGCAAAGCTCGTGGTCAATAACCAGGTGCTCGAGCTGACCAGTCAGAGAGAGGGAAGACTCGTCGCGATGGTTCCGGCCGCTTTCCGCTCGGCGCCGGGAATATTGACCGTTCGCGTCGAGCAGGAGGGCATTCAATCGACCAACGAGACCATACAGGTAAGCCCTACAGATGACCCGTTCATCTTCTCTATCACCCCTGCCCTGATTCGCCAGGGAGATAACCGCGAGACCATAGAGATCATCGGCGCCAATTTCGGCAATAACGTGAAGGTCCTTCTCGACGGGGAAGAAGTGGGCGTTAGGGAGTCATTCCGAAGAAGACTCACTATAGTGATCAAAACCGATCTGCTGGCCACGCCGGGCACTCACACGCTCGTGGTGGTGGATGAAAACGATGTTGTCTCGAATACTTTCACCTTCTCGGTCGTTCCCGACGTTGAGGTGACCACGCTTGTCGGAGCAGGCCGCGACGGGTTTAACCAGGGCGTGGCCTGCGTGAGCGCCGAGGATGCGCGGCTGAGACGCCCGCGAAGGCTCGCGCTCGGGCCCGACGGGCTGATATATGTGACCGACCAGCAGAACCATGCCATACGCACGATAAACCCGGATACCGGCGAGGTCTGTCTGATAGCAGGAACCGGCATTTCCGGTTATAGCGATAGCGGAAACTCTCGCGGTTTCGAGCCGTCCTTCTCATTCCCGAACGGGCTGGCCGTGGCAAGCAACGGGGATATCTATGTCACCGAGAACGGCAATAACGTGATCCGTCGAATAGTGAGAGGTCCGGACGGGTCGGTCACGGTCGAAACCTTTGCCGGACAGAACCAGGAGATAACCGGCAGGGACAGACAGGACAAGCTCAACAGCACCCGTATAGGACTGGCAGGGTTCCGCGACGGCCCGTCCGATCAGGCGGCTTTCCGGCGGCCCGATGATATCCTTATAGCGCCCGACGGCTCCATCTATTTCGTCGACGCAAACAACCACTCGATTCGCAGGATCAGAAACGAGGGCGGCCAGGTCATAGTCGAGACCATCGCAGGCAACGGCGTTCCCGGATACGCCGACGGGAGCGGGCCGAATGTGCGATTCAACACCCCTACCGGCATCGCGCTCTCCGACGATGGGCGCTTCCTGTTTGTCGCCGATACGAACAACAACCGCATAAGACGTATAGACCTGCTGACCGGAGCGGTCGAAACCGTTGCGGGAAGCGGACGGGGCAACAGCTCGGACGGGCCTGTGGGCGAGGCCGGGTTCTCTCAGCCGATAGGCATAGCAATAGATATAGACGGCACGATTTATGTCAGCGAGGTGAGCGGAAATACAATCCGCAGGATAGATACTTCGGGCAACGTGACGACCGTTGCCGGGATTTCAAAGGCCAAGTTCCGCGATGGCGTCGGGCTGCGCGCAACATTCGCTAACCCCAGGGGCCTGCTTTTAGATCGTGCGCGCGGCATCCTCTACGTCGCAGATACGGAAAACTTCCGCGTGCGCGAGATACAATTGCGTTGAGCGGACAACTGGCAAACCATCGGAGCGGGCCGGAGAATATGTCCGGCCCGTTTTTATTCAAGCCGTTAATCGATTATCCGCGATGGCGATAAGTAATACGCCCCTTGGTCAGATCGTAGGGCGATAACTCGACGGTGACCTTGTCGCCCGGTAAGACCTTGATAAAGTTCTTTCGCATCTTTCCTGATAGATGCGCCAATATCTCGTGCCCTTCGCCTATCTGCACCTTGAAGGTGGCATTGGGGAGCGATTCTATAACGGTTCCCTCGACAGGGATCATATCGTCTTTCGGAATAACAACACCTCCTTCAAACTTTAGACTGTGGATTGCAAGCCGCCAATCAGGCCCGCCAGCCACTAAGAATACCGCAACCCTTTTATCGAGTCTATCAAATAAGAAGCCAGAAGCCAGAAGCCAGAAGCCAGAATCTCTCTCTCAGTCTCTCGATTACTGCCGAGTGAATTTAATCAGAATCAGCCTCGACCACCTTCTGACTTCTGGCTTCTGGCTTCTGGCTTCGGACCTTTACTTGCTGAGGAAAAGAATCTAAGGGAAATTGTGTGTTTTTCCCCCACTTGATCGAGAATAAAATTGACAAAATGAGACTCATATTTTATGCTTTGGACGGTGAAGATTTAAGATAAGAGATCAATAGAAGTAAAGAGTTGGGGCTGGTTTCAGGCAGAGGAGACGGGACAGGATACGATGCCGGTAAAATTCAGAGATTATTATGAAGTTCTCGGTATAAAGAGGGACGCTACCGTAGAACAGATAAGGCAGGCGTTTCGCAAGCTTGCGCGGAAGTATCACCCGGACGTAAATCCAGGAGACCGGACGGCTGAGGATAAATTCAAGGAGATAAACGAAGCCTACGAGGTCCTCTCCGATGCTGAGAAGCGCAAACGTTACGACAGGCTTGGGGCCAACTGGAAGGATGGGGCCGAGTTTACGCCTCCGCCCGACTGGGGCGGAGTTCGGGTTGAATATGGCGACCTTGGCGACATATTTGGAGGAAGCGGCTTCAGCGACTTCTTCGAGACGCTGTTTGGCGGGGGGCGGGCTTCAACCGAACCGCCCGCGGGCCAGCGGCGTCGCACTCAGCGAAGCCGCCCGGCGAGGGGGCAGGATTCTGAAGCCGAGATGACGCTCTCTCTTGAGGACGCTCACCGAGGGGGCAAGCACCGCATAACGATTCAGGTCCCGAAGATATGCCCTGCCTGTAACGGCACGGGCGTCGCGGGCGG
>DASTET010000921.1:0-17166 GCA_035709445.1 Blastocatellia bacterium
TGGCTCCGACGGAGCCAGGCTTTCGGGCTGAGCCACTTTGCTATCGAGAGGTCGCCGCTACGGGGCTGAGTAGTTACGCATCAACTTTTGAGGACTACCGCCATCCCCGGCAGCGATCATGAGATCGAGGCGGGCTCTAACCATCTTTTCGAGTCTCTCTCTGATCCGAAAGACCCTGATCCTTAAAGTATTTTGCGGAATGCCCAGACGCTTGGCCAGCTCTTTACGGTTTCTTATCTTGTCGCCTTTCTCCCCCTGGTAGTACCTGATAATCATCTCCCGGTTTTCGTGCGAGAGCTTCTGAATAAACTCATCAAGGATTTCAAACCGTTTTTCTTTCAGCCAGCTATCGTAGCCAGAACCTTCCGGCTTGAGAGTATCTTCATAAGACAATTTTGCAGGTTGCAGGCATTCGATGGGCGCGAATTCTCTTTCCGGCGAGCCCCAGTATTCCCTGAGCACGTTATGCGCCACGCCAAAGAAATAGTTCGCCGGATCGTTCGTCCATATCTCCTTGCCTTCGGAGATTCTCCGGGCAACTCGATTGATCGTCTCGTCGGCTATTTCTTCAGGAAACAGGCAGCCGCGACATTGAAAGTATTTTATCAGCTTGCGGCGAATACTCTCATATTTCTGCCCCGCACTTTCTCGATCAGCATCCAGGCAGTTGAGCAGCCTCTCAAGCGCGTCCTCAGTCAGGCTCCAGTCTCTCTTACGCGCCGGCGGTCTCGCATCATTCTCCGATTCGAGGGCGGCCACCGTTATTGCCGCATAGGCCAGCGGTTGCTGGTCCGCGTAAAAGAAGCGGTCCTGTATCTCTTCTTCGCTTATCTCACCGACTGAGTTCGGGAATGGCACGCTCGCCGATGAATCAGCCTTTATTATATTCTCTCCGATACCGAGCGACTTGAGGCAAACAAGCAGGCACCCCTCAATGGTCTCTGCGAAATGCGCTTCTCCGGCCTCGACCGCGCGATAGATTGCGCGCGCGCTTATACCTGACATCGCTACGATCTCTTCGGGCGGGAGCATCCGGCTGGTTTCGAGACACTTCGCGCACGATGTCCGGGCCGGGTTTCTGCGTGTCCGGATCAAGTATGTTCGATTGGTCTCGATTGTAATCTCGGTTTTGCATTTTCTCTCCATATTGCCTCCAAATGGATTGCCTTGTTGAGCGGGTCATCCAGAGCCTCACCCCCGCCCGGGTTGAGTAACATCTTTGGCTTCGGGCACATATACTCAATGGAGGAGGCTGTTAAAGTCCTTAAGAACGATATTTAAATTTCTTAAGACAGCTTAAAGTGATCTATGTCCCGTCAATCAAAACACTTATATGACTTCGGCCCTTTCCGCCTGGATGCTGATAAACGGTTGTTGCTGAAGGATGGAGAGCCTGTCATCCTGACCCGGAAGGCTTTCGATACGCTTCTTGCGCACGTGCAAGACAACGACAGAGTGCTCGATAAAGAAGAGCTGATGAGGCGTGTCTGGCCTGACCGACGCTACAGGTTTGCCTCAGACATCTCTGGGATGTTGAACCGGGGCGCCGAGGTGGTGGTCAAAGTGCGCACACGCTTGCGCATTGTGATTGAAGAAGAAGAGAGACTGCCGCTTGAGCCCGGACGGGCTGCTCGATAAATAGAGGTTTAAAGCTGTCAGGCAATATAGCTTCAACTTTCCCGCATAACATCAGATCAACCCCAGCGCCGCATTCTCGTTATTAGAAGCATCAGTTTTCATAGGTCGTATGCCATCTATGCATGCCCAGGTGGCGCGATACATAGCGCACAGGAATTCGCTTTGAGTATAGGGCGCATCCGCAGGCAGAGGGTCTGTTTGCCAGCTACCGTCCGGCAACTGAAGGTCGAGAAGTCTATACAGTATGAGGCCGAAGCTGCGGTCGTGGTTGTAGCTCAGGCCCAGACCCTTATATATCGTCGAAAGAAATCCGGCGCTGATTTCAAGATCGCAAGCCTCTCCTCCCATCTCCTCCATCCGGTTAAAAAGCCGAAGACTATATGCTGCAAGCCGTTCGGCGGCTTCCTTGTAAGCCATGTCCCGGTAAGCAATGGTGTTGTAAAAGCTCATGCTGGATGAAAGATTGTAGATCACATAATAGATATCGAGAGCATGGCTTTTGCGAAAGGGGATTCCTTCCAGATCATCTACCGACCGCCGGTAGAATGCCGGAAGGTCCAGGTTGTCGAAGCCTGCCAGCGCTGCATAGCGCATATCGAGGGCCTGATCGTGCCACTCGCCCCAGGCTCGCGCGGAGTTCAGGCGCTTGCCCGCCTTCATGCGCGCCGCTACAGGATTATCAAGATGGGTATAGAGAGCGAGTCGCCCTTTTTGCAATCCGGCGTCCGCAGCCGCCATAGCAGTTTCAAAACGCGCGCGAAGGTCTGCCGGAAGCGAAGGCACAACCCCCTTAACCCGATAAAGGACCCGGATATTGTCAAACATCTGTTTGGGAGAAGCCGCCGTCGCGATCTTATTCTCAATGCGGTCGAGGGCCGTTCTTGCCATGTAATGCTTCACGGGCTGAAGGTAGGGATTTTGCGCGATGAGCGGGTTGAGGCTCGTCTCGAACCCGGCGAGCATCAAAGAGAGCTCGGATTCGATAAAGCCCGGCTCGCCACCCTCTATCACGTCTCCCATCGTCGCTATATAGCTCATAAACCGTATGATGTGGTTATACCCTTTCAGCACCGAGACGTACACGTCGCGCAAGTTGATATCGCGCACCTCCGCCAAATCGTGACGCGGGAAGAGCCGCACATTCGGAATGCTGCTGATAAAGGCATTAATCTCGGCATCAGGAATGACGGGGAAAGTCGACGGGTATCTTGCTCCGACCGGGGCCGCCCTGAAACCAACATAAAACGGATAGTTGCCCAGAGCATACAGTCCGGTCGACGGCGGGGTGCGCAGGATAGTCATTATGCGTTCGCGCTCCGTAGAGCCGGCCCAGCGCAACCCCGCCGAGTAAGGCATCAACTGTTCATCACGCGGCATCAGCCCGTACTTCTCCTCGAACCGTAGATACGTTGACGAAAGCACTCGGTTCAGCTTCACGTCTATCGGGTCCTGGTATTCGGCTATGTCGTACGATCTCGCCCCTTCCAGGTTTGCCTGGTCCATATTGATTGCGCGCTTCATCTCTACCCAGAAGTAGTACTCCATATTGCGAGACAGCGTGGCCTTTTGAGGGTCGTGTTCTTTGAACCTTTCCATCTCAGCATCGACCATCGCTTCCGTGATCTCCCCATCGCGAATCCTCTCGAAACCTTCGGCTTGAAGCGATGCCAGCTCTCCGGTCACACGCACACGGCAACTGTTGAAATAGTACTCACGGCATGAGAGCGGCCTCCCGTCATGTACACTGCATACGCGGCGCGGAGTGCCGTCCGGGTCGCGGATGTACTTGAGGAATATACAGGGAGAGGTCGGAAAATTTTCGCGCCGCCGCAGGTAGGTTACGATGCTACAGTTCGGATCATCGATCAAGAGCCGCCGCACTTCATCGCCCTCAGGATCGCCGAACCGCTCCTGAGTGAAACCGAGCATGAAGTCCGCCGGGCTCATATTGAAAAGCGACGCAAGGCGAAAGACGTCGAAGCTGGTCAGGTATATAGGGTCCTCGCTTGAGCAGCACCCACCCGATATACAATCTCGACACACCTGTCCGGGATCGTCGTATTCCTGCTGGTCTCGCCTTGTAGGATACTTTCTGAACTGATCGGAATTAAGAACTGGAAGCTCCATAAATCATCTGCGTCTCGCCCACCGCTGAAGCAGCGGCAACAGTTTTGGATAGCTTAGCCTCTCGCCGCGCCATGCGTAATCGCGCAGCCCATCTATTGCGGTCCAGGTCGCATGAAAGCGGTGGAAAATGTCGTCATCCGAATCGCCCCAGCTTCCGTCGGGGTTCTGTTTTGACAGGAGATAGTTTATGCCGGGGCGAATGATCGGGTGATCGTCGCTCAGGCCGAATGCTTTCAGCGAGTCGAGAAACTCGCCCACCATATCGGGGTTGTCCAGATCGATGGCTTCTTTGTGATTTGCCCTCAAGAACTTGAACTCGTGCGGCAGCCACAGGGGCGATAGATTGTACAGACCGTAACCGTTCAAAGTGTAGACGATGTGCGTGACCGTGTAGGTCATATAGAAAAACTCACTATAGTCTGCATTCTTGCGCCCGGGGTAAGGGCGCAAGGTTGGCAGCCATTTGATCACGTCGGCAAATCGCGCTTCGAGGTTTAGACCATGGCGCTCAAACCAGTACGTGGCGCAGAGGGCCTCTGCCCATACAATATGCCGGTTACTCATGGTTAACCGCCTCTTACATTGCTTGCAGGTCTTGCGCCCGCGAACATTCTGTAGTCCGCAGCTACAGGGTTCCGGAAGGTCGACAGGAGGCGGTTCCGTGATCGGATCAAAACCAAAGAATTCCTGCGCGGAAATGCGTTTCGCTGCCCGGCGTATCTCCTCTTTTAGCGCCCTGTCCCGCGAGCCGAAATGGTCGACCCCGCAGCCGGCGATGACAAGCGCGTAAACTGTCTCCGGGTCGGCATCAGCAGGCAGTACGGAGCGCGCGCTCTTCCACCGCAGCACAAGATCGCGGCCCATATCCCGCACCATCCGGCGCAGGCTCACGCTGCGCGACGTCGAAGCTATCAGGGTGAAAAAGCAGGCGAAGTAGGGGCCATAATCTCGAAAGTTCTTCCGGTTTCGAGCAATACGATAGATATAGTTTACCCCTCGCTGAATAGCTTCGTTGCGTTCTTCGATCTTGAATCTTTGCATATAGCGCCACCAATCTCTCAGGCAATTGACACAGGCAACCTAAGATACTATATTGCGGCCAAGCACGAAACGGATTTTTCAAGCGTTCGCCTTTCACAAGCTTTTTGTCGTAACTGGCCAGCAGGTTTCAAACATAGGAGGTACACGTATGAGCAGAAACATGCGCGCAAGAGGTATTGATTCAGCCTCCGGCGATACGATTTCGAGAAAGTATTACTATCAGGGGAGAGATGTAAAAAGATTCCTAACAGACTATCTGGACGAGGACGGCCCCGGTCTCGCTGCCCTGGTAATTCTGAATAATGAGGTTGTTCTGAGATTAGCGCATGGCCAGGCGAGGCTCGACGAAAAGAAAGAGAAGATCACAGCGGACACCGTTTTCGACCTGGGCTCGCTCTCCAAGCACTTTACGGCTCTTGGGATACTTATGCTCATCGATCAGACTACTATTGGGCGCAGGTATAAGAAGCTGGAATTTGACACCACGCTTAGAAGCATATTTACATACCTGCCAGCCTGGGCTGAAAAAACTAAGATACGGGATCTCCTCAATCACTCATCAGGCATTCCGGAGTATGATGTCTTGAAGTTGGGAAAGAGAGAATGCGAGCTTGTAATGTTTTACAATGGTCTGAGCCAGATCAGAGGAAACTGGTACAAGAAGATGCCGGGCTATCCGGGGGTGCCGGATAAAACAAAATACGTGACAAATAAGGACGCGCTCGATCTCCTGGCTGCCGCGACGGAAGCGGGCGAACCCGGGAAAGAATTCGCTTATAGCAATACCGGGTATATGGTCTTGGCAGAGGTCATTAGAGAGTTTACAGGTAAGTCGCTCCGGGATTTCCTACAGGAGGAGGTTTTCACTCCGCTCAAAATGTACGACACCTTTGTGTACGACGACACGGTCGAGGAGTTTAAAAAGCATGCCCTGTGTTACAGAATTAAGAATCCTCCGTGCCAGCCCGACCATGAGCCTATTGAATGCGACACTGTATTCAACTATATCCACGGTGATGGAAATATCCACTCAACCATTAACGATATGGAGAAGTGGATAAAGGCATGGAACCATATAGATGACCCGAAGAAGCCTGATCCCGATTCAAATGCTCCCGCGAGAAAAAAGAGGGATAAGCTGATCAAGATGTCTACCTTCCTCAAGATTTATAGCACGGGGGAGACGCTAACAAGGCCCAAATACTGGGGCGTGAGGAGGGGTTACGACGACGGATCCGGGATGCAGCTCTACCACTATAACAATAGGAATGTAAATTCCTATGCGATACACCATGGGGGCAACTGGCTGGGCTTCAACTCGTATTTGATGAGAGGCAATGTCCATATACCCAAGCTAAACGAGACACACGAAACTACTGTGCTCGTACTCGCCAACTACCATTCCGAGCCGGGGCAGATAGTCTTTCCGTACGAGATCGGCAAGAGGATAGCTGCGCGATATTGGCCGGTGAAAGGAAAAGACAGATACAACGTGCTGGATTATATCTAACGCCGGCCCCGTTTCGATTCGTTATCCCTTTTTATCCGGCGTTCGAGACGGCCACAATATTATTTGCTTGACATAAAGAGGGAATAAGCCTATACACGCATATATCGTAGGCCGGTTGCCCCTCAAATACAAGATAGTGTGTCTTTTGTATTTCGGGCCCGGCTAAAAACACGAAAGGAGAGAAAGTCCAACATTATGGCATCGCATGTTAAGTTTGTAAAAATGGTAAAGGCGCCGAAAGTAAAGATGATCCCGAAATCCCCGAAAGTGGTAAAGATGGTCAAGGGAGTGAAGGTTGTAAAGATGTTGAAGGGTGGCGGGGTAAAATTATTGAAGGGGCCGAAGGTAGTGAAGATGGTGAAAGGCGGGGGGGTAAAGATGGGTGCGAAGAAGGGCGGCGGTAAGAAAGGCGGCAAGTAGGGTGTGGGCTAATCAGCGTCCGGGTTAAAAAGCACGGTTCGAGTCGGATTGCAAAATAGAAGACCCGAATGATTCTGCCGTCCAGGCAGCCGCTGCCGGAGTGTCTCGTAGCTGAGTGGATGGTTGTACCCGGGAACATTACCGCCCGATTATAAACGTCTCCCACTCGATCTATCTCTTTATGACGGGAGGCGTATGCAGCGCAAGAGGTCAGAATAGCGGGGATCCGACCGCATATCCGTGAACCTCGGGTCTATGTATACCTTCGTGACCGGAAAATAATGGTCCTCACAAGCCTTCTTTAGTAGCTCAAATGCTTTATCCTTCTCTCCCAGCCGCGCATACAGAAGCGCCATTTCATCCGGCAAGAATTGTTTCTGCATCGAGGGGAGACTCAATTTGCTCAGGATCGTCTTTGCCTCGCCCGTTTTACCTGCCGCCGCATAAACCTGTGCTAATGCGCAGGCAATCTCGAAATCATCGGGTGACAGGCCATGAGCTCTCTCAAGCTCTGCTATGGCCTGCCGTCGCATATGTTTTAGCTCATAGATTTGCGCCAGGTAGATCGACATGCCAAGGTAACCGGGGTCTATCTCCAGGGTCTTTTTACATTGGTTCAGCGCCTCGTCATATTGCCCCGCATGTAGAAGAATGACAGCGAAGTCTTTGTTTATGCCGAGCGATAGCGGGTCTAGCCGCTTTGCCTGATTGATCTGTGTGATCGCTTCCTGCATCCGCCCCAGGGCCATCAAGTGGGTCGCGTACCAGTGTCGAGCTACCTGGTAATTCGGGTTCAGCTCGATGGCCTTACGGTAATCGTTTTCCGCGCCTGCCCAGTCCCAGTCGAGCACTACCTTTACCCCGGCAAGCGATGTGTGAGCCTCCGCAAGGCTGTCGTCGATGCTGAGCGCCTGCTGTACTGCATGCCTGGCCCTGGAATAGCCCTCGACCGGCGACATGAAACCCCAATCGCTCAGCAGCATATAGGTGTCTGCCAGTCCGGTGTAAGCCAGAGCATAATTCGGGTCTTTATCTATGGCCCGTTGAAAGAAGGTTAAAGCATTTCTGAACCCCTCGACCGTCCTCTTGTTCCAGTGAGAACGGCCCTTCAGATATAACTCATATGCTTCGGGGTTATCGGTATAACTTTTGACCAGCCTGCTGCGGTCCTCTCCCGTGAGCTTCACCCTCAGGTTGTCAACGATACTGCTTGCGATCTCTTTTTCCAGCGTCAGCAGGTCCGAGGTCTTTCGGTGGTACTGTTCTCCCCAGATATGACTGTTGTCTCGAACATCGGAAAGATCGGTCTTTATAGTGAGATTGTCGCCCCGCTGGATTATCCTGCCCATAAGCACCGTGCGCACGCCGAGGTCGCGCCCGATCTGGCGCGGGTCCATCTCTTTGTCCCTGTAGTGAAAGACCGAGCTGCGGGCGATCACTCTCAGCCCCGGCAATTGCGACAGGTTATTGATAATGCTGTCAGTGATGCCCTCGCTCAGATATTCACTGTCAGCACCGGCCGGGTTATTCGCGTCCGTGCTTATGAAGACGAACGGCACCACGGCGATTGAATCGCCCGTGTTATTGTAGAAGAAATAATAAATACCGACTGCTGAAATGATTGAAAAGGCCGCCGCCCCGATCAACGCCCGCTTATCGATTCTTTTCAGAGAGCGTTTCTTATTTAACGTTTGTTCCGTATCCGATACCTTGACGGGCTGGACCGCCAGCGCTTTTCCGTTAATGATTGCGGCCTGCGTGTCGCCAGCGGGGGGTAGCCTGTCTTCATCCTCGAAACTATAACTCTCTTCGCATTCTGTAATGATTTGTGACCTGGTGCTCTGTTCGACTGTTATCTCCACATCCTCTATAAATCGTTCTTTGACGTCGGCGACAAACCGATAGCCCCTGCCCGGAACAGTCACAATATACTGATGCCAGTTCGGGCGCTCTCCCAGGCACTTTCTTATCATCGAGATGTTTACCGTAAGGTTCCCCTCTTCGACAAAGCTGTTCGGCCAGACCCTTTTCATCAGCTCTTCTTTCTCAAGCACTGTTCCGGCATTTTCGATGAGAACAAAGAGGGTATCGAGCGCTTTCGGAGTGAGGTAGATAGACTCATCGTCGCGAAACAACAGCCTTTTATCTATGTCTAAACGATAAGGTCCGAACTCATAATAATGTTTCATACAACACAACCCAAGCTGGATAGGCAGTAAACGCGCGGGAGGCGTTCTTTCTTGAAGCTCGTTCAAGCCCCGGCCCGCAGTCGATGCCAGACAGCGCGATTTCCGCCTGCCGTCTCACGCCGTATGATCTGGATCGAGACCTGCTAAAGGAGCCTGCATTCTACAACTATTTATTCGCCTAATTCAACAGAGGAACCGATAAGCCTAATCTTTGGCGCGCTATAGCGGCTGGGCTATTCAGTCCTCAAATTAAAGGAGAATTCCTGACGATCAATGACGGAAGAAACACAGAGGACACAGAGGAACGCAGAGTATTGATTATCCCTCTGTGCCCCTCCGTGTCCTCTGTGTTTAATATCCTCTGTCAAATACGAGGACTGAAATCAGACCGTGTCCGTGCCAGCTCTCCTGGGCGAGACCAGCTTGACGACTACCCACACCATCAGCGCAAAAATGGCCAGGAAGATGACCGTCTTTAGAAGCCAGAAGACCACGCCCACCAGCCCGAGAAGTATCGCGATAAGCTTTATGGCGATAACAAACGCCACTATAGAGATCACCGCGCCTATCACCGCTTTAATCAAACCCATAATATCTCTCCTTTCCACCTCAACCTGATTCAAAAACCGGGCCGGTCGACGACACGGCCCGCCTGCGCCTGACGCGAGTTGCTGGCCTGTATAGTTATATCCTTGTAGGTGGTCTTCAGCTTGATGAAGGGGCCGTCAGTGCCTTGCACGGCAAGAAGGCTGCCGCGCGAGCTTTGAGAGATCCCCGTAAACCCCGTCTGTTTAACCTGTCCATTATCGCTCGATGCGTCGATCTGGAACCGGCTCGACTGCGGCAGGACCAGCTTGATCTCGCCGTGACTGTTGTCGACGACTATATCGCCGACCGGTTCTGTCGCCGCTACCAGCGATACGTTACGATAGCTCGTCACGACCCGCACCCCTTCGTAAAAACTCTTGATCGAGACATCGCCGTGCGATGTCTCGACATCTATGGCCCCGCGAAGATCATCGCCGCTTACCGAGCTTCGCTCGGCGGCTATGATCGCCTCTCCTGCGATAGACTTCAACTGTATATCGCTGTTTGAAGAGAATATCTTGAGATCGCCCGATATTGACTCCGCGCGGACATTCGAATGCGGCGCGGTGATAGAGAGATCGAGCGCGCGCAGCACCTTTATCGAGCCGTGCTCGGTCTTTATCGAGGCCGCGCCGCCCAGGTCCTGCGCAGAGATGCGGCTGAAGGGCGCGTTGATGTCCGCCGGGCCGGTCACGCTTCGAAGCTCGACGGTGCCGTGGTTTGCCCCAAGCTCAAGCCGCCCGCCTATGCCGCTCACGCGGACGCGCTTGGCCCCACTTATCTTCAGGTTCCCTGTGATGTTCGAAGCATCGGCATCTGAATAAGAGAGACCCAGATTCACATTGCCGGTTATGTTCGAGACATCGGCCTTCCCGTATGCCGCCTTCACCGACAGATCGCCCTGGATGCCGCTCGCCGAAACGGACCCGTAGCTGTCGGTTATCGAAAGCAGCACCGAGTAGGGCACCTCGACCTGGATATCGGTTGTAAACTGCTGGCTGATTTCATCGCGGTTCGTGGAGACGCGCAACCCTTCCGAGGTCGGGGTGATCTGGAGGCGAATCTGCTCGGATATTTTTCTGGCGTCTGCCTCGCTCCACGCGCGCACGCCTTTCGAGAGAGTCGCGCGAACAAACGGCGACCCGCCCGTTACCTTCACGTTGCCATAGCTGTTGTCGATTATGATCTTTGTGCCGGGGCCTGCCTGCGCGGCCACTACGGGCGAATCTGTAAAGTTATACGTTTCGCCTACGACCGAATCGCGAAGGCTGCCGAGAAGGCCCGGCAGTCTTAGCGCCGAAAGCACCGAAGGGTGCGTAGATACCCGGTTCGCCACGACCCCTGAGGCGATTATGAGCGCGATTACGACCAGCCGCCACGCGGTGAACAGACGAGGCGGCGGCCCTTCCGTGTGCCGGTGCGAGTAGAACCTGAGCAGCTCGACGGCGGCGAATATGAGAAGCAGCACAAGCCAGTAACGGCCGTATATCTGAATTGCGTTCAGGTCGGAATGGAAGCGGCTGGCGAAAAACAGGACGCCGATTATGATCAAAAACATCCCGCCCACCGGCGAGCGGGGGTTGCGTTCTATCGCGTAACCCATGACGCGGACGACGCCCGCGCAGATCAAAAAGACGGGCCATAGCCGCATGAACAGCTCGGCAAGTCCCGCGCCGTCAGGGATGAAGAAGAAGACAAGCCCTGCCGCAAGCAGCAGAAGCCCTATCAGCAACAGGCCCTTTCCTTTTCTTCTTCCCGAAGCCATTTCACTCTATTTACCTGTACCCGCCGTGTTGAGAGGCATGCCGCGAATCACTCCGCCCCGTATCGCCAAAACGTCCCGGTATGAGCGGGGCCGAGGGGCGGCGCGAATAATCGGGCGTATAATAGTCTTCGTTCGACCGCTTGAAGTACCTGGTCAGCAGATACCCTCCAAGTATGATAAGCCCGACGGGGAGAAGGCGGGAGAATGTGAGGGAAAATCCCAGCATCGATTGAGCCACAATAAGGATTCCGGCAACAATAAGCACCATGCCTATGACAGGAGCCCGCCTCGTGAGAGAACGCTTGAATCGCTCCTCATCGGCTTCGGCGCTCTCGCCTTCGGCTACCAATCGGGCCGTTCGGTATGCGTCCATTATCGAGTAAAAATAAAAGGCCATCCCGCTCAGCACGAAGAAGCCTTCGAGCACGTGCAGATCGCTCAAGGAGAAAAGCCCCACTATAGTTACGAAATGAACGACCGCTTTGATATTCTGCCGATTATAAACCGCCCCCATTCCCGGAAGCAGCGCACACAGCGCCGCGAGCCGCGCCTTGCTCTTGGAATTCGATCGCTTCCGGTAGCTGTTTGAAAGGCCCTCTATGCCGAGCACTATGCAATCCTGGCAATATGGATAACCCTTGATTCGATGATCGCAGGCCACGCAAAGCGAACGAGCGCAGCTTGCGCATTGAACTCTGGCGGCGCTTGTGGGATGGTACGCACAATACATAATCTCTTATACCTTAATGTCCATTCCTATATTTCTTGATTGCTCCCACTTTCTACAACGATCTGTGAGGGCTGAGTGTTCAGGCTATTCTTTATTGTAAATTCTTCACTGTCCAGTCGCTGGCTCGGTCGCGCTGCCAGGCGTCTTCTCGGAAGGCTGAGCGGTTGCGTCTGTGCTCGATTGACTGTCGCCTCCGAGCGTGCTCCATATCTCGCCCAGGTTCGAGCCCACTTCCTGCAAGCGGGCGACCACTTCGTGCTTTTGCGCGTATATGCCCGCGCCCTGGCTGTAAAGCTCGGCGGCCTTCACATGAGCCTGTCGATATATGCCGCCGACAGTGCGGTCATCGGAGACGCCGAAAAGCAGCAGCCCGCAGGTCGCAAAGACGAGCATCGAAGCGGTAGTAAAGCTCCAGGCCGCGCCCTGCGTCGCGGTCGGCATAAGACGGCTCATAACCGCTACGGCCATATCTCTAAATGACCGGGCGAGGCTCCGGCGGCCTGCGGGCATCAAGCCTTCGAGCCTTTCGATCAGGCATTGCGGGACCTCATACTCCTCGTATGTGTGCACCGAGTGACATGCCGCCACGGCATAGACCACATCCGTGAGCAGCGTAGAGCACTCCGCGCAATCAGCCGAATGGGTCTCGAAGCGATGATAGACCGAAGCCGGAACAAACCCGTCGAGGAACTCGGTTATTATCTCCTCAAAAGTAGGGCAGTCTATGGGCTTGTGCTCGATGGCGATCCTCGCAAGGGTGGCTTCGAGCCCGGCGGGCGTTTGAATCTCCTCGTCCTCTCTGCACTCTTTAACGACCGCCCTCACATCATCGAGAATCTGACGGCAGTCGCGGCACTGTAGCGCGTGCGAGGCGAAGAGGCTCGCGGTCGGGGGCGCGAGTTGCCCGTCGAGATAATCGGTCAGATGCTCTTCGAATCTGCTGCAATCCATACTCTAACAGCGGAGCTTCACTCCGCCCCTCCCGTAGCTATACCGGCACGGCAATTAGCCGGTCCTGTTCAAACGGTCCTGGCAGTCGGTGTTTACTACGCGATGCGGGCTTCTGCTGGATGCTCGATCAAGCCCTGCTCAATCCGGATTGACCTTCATCCTGCGCAGCACCTTGGCCAGCTCGATGCGCCCGCGATTGATGCGACTCTTGACCGTCCCTTCAGGGATCTGGAGCAGGTCGACGATCTCCTGGTACGTCAATTCCTCTATGTCGCGCAGAATGACGCACTCGCGCAGATCGGGCGACAGCTTGTTGATTGCGGCCAGCACCTGAAGCCTGCGCTCCTGTCGCTCAAGAGTCCGTTGCGGGCTGTCGCTCGCAGCCGGGAGATGGTACTCGTGATCGGCCAGGTCGTCGCTCGAATCCGTCGGCGTTCGCTGCCTCTTCCGGTAATCGTCAATGATCAAGTTTCGCGCAAGGCGCATCAACCAGTTCGACAGATCGCCGAGCGACGGATCGTACTGGTCCAGCGAGCGGTAGACGCGTATGAAGACTTCCTGTGTGAGATCTTCCGCCGCAGCATGGCTCATAGTGAACCTGTAAGCCAGGTTGTATATGCGGCGCGAAAACTGGCGCACCACTTCCGCCCAGGCTTGCTGGTCGCCTTGCTGACAACGCTGAACCAATTCAGCATCGCTTGATGTCAACGCTGGTCTTGCTCCCACCTGTCGCCTTCCCGCAAGCTGATATAGTAACTTCAGCCCTTTTAGTCGAAGTCTTTCACACTCGCTAAACGAGACGGTGACGCGAAATGTTTCATCAAAGGCCGCTTGCGCCTCGCCCGGCCATTCGAACCGACCTCGCAGGGCGTGCGCGGGGCCTAAATTTTGTGCTAGAATCCCCGCTCGACACAGCCTGTAGCGGTCGTGTCCAGATAGCTTTCATTTGAGCAGGGGATATCCAGGAACGCCCCTGTCACAGAAAAGCTAGTATAAAACGAGGATTACTGCAACGCTTTGAAAAGCAGGCTCAAGACTATAATCGGAATATTCGTCGGAGGACTGTTCGTTTACTGGTTTGCTCACAAGCTCAACTGGGGCGAAGTCTGGACCGAGGTCCGCAAGGCGAACTGGCAGCAGCTCGGGCTTGCCCTCTCTCTTTTCGTCGGAACCTATTTCGTCCGCGTCCTCAGATGGCGGGCGCTTCTCGCGCCGATGGCCGTTTGCTCCTTCCGCTCGCTGTTTCGAGCCACGGTCGTCGGGTTTTCGGCCCTCTTCGTGATGGGGCGTGCGGGCGAGTTTATAGTTCGCCCCGCAGTGCTCTCCGTAAAAGACCGCGTTCACCCCTCGGCCAGCTACGCGACGGTGATGATCGAGCGTGTCTTCGACATGGTGATGGTCGTCTTCTTCTTCGCCGCGAACCTCGTCTTTTTCGAGTACATCCCGCGAGATGCGGAGGCGATGCGTCTGTTCGGCTGGATCAAGGGCGTAGGCGTGTTGCTGCTTCTGGCGGCGATAGCCGGGGTCTGGGGGCTGTCAGTCTTCCACCGCCGCAGGGCGCGCGCGCTTGCCCACCTCGAAAAGCGGCTCAGCCTGCTTCCCGCACCTATAGCCCGCGCGCTGATGAGCCTGCTTCGCCACATAAGCGAGGGGCTTTCCGTACTCCACAACGCCAGAGAGCTGACCATAACATTGTCTTATACGGCGGTCATGTGGTTTATGGTCGCGCTTGCTCACCTGCTGGTCGTGCGGGCATTCGCAATACCTTATCGAGATGTCCCTTTCACCGGGGCGGTCTTTTTAATGGGGCTTTCGATGCTGGGCTCGGTCGTGCCCACGCCCGGCGGGGCCACGGGGCCGTTTCATACCGCCTCGGCCGGGGCGCTCGTGTTTCTGGGGGTGGCAGGCACGAAGGCGGCCTCGATAGCAATCGTTTTACACATCGTCATCTTCGCCCCGGCGACGCTTTTCGGCCTCTACTATATCTTTAAGGATGGGCTCTCGCTCGGAGGCTTGAGGCGGATAGGCGAAAAACAGGTCGAAGAGGTCGACAGCACGCTCGACAGTCTCCCCCGCGAGCGCGAGCAGGAGAGCGGAGAAGTCGTAGCGGTTCAGGGTTGAAAGAAATAAAAAGATTCCGTCGATGAGGGACTATTATGAAATGTCCTTTTTGTGGGCACCTGGAAGACAGGGTCGTTGATTCTCGCGAAAGCCGCGAGGGGGATGTGATCCGCCGCCGCCGCGAGTGTTTGAAGTGTGACCGGAGGTTTACCAGCTACGAGCGTATAGACGAGATCCCGTATATGGTGGTCAAGAAGGACGGGAGCCGCGAGCCGTTCGACCGCCAGAAGGTGCTGGCAGGCGTTATGAAGGCGTGCGAGAAGCGGCCTATCCCTATGGCGAAGATCGAGGCCCTGGTCAATGCGGTCGAAAAGTATGTCCAGGAGTCGCGCGAGCGTGAACGCTCGACCGAGAAGATAGGCGAGATGATCATGCGGCGGCTCAAGGAGCTGGATAAGGTGGCATACGTCCGTTTTGCCTCCGTCTATCTCGATTTTAAAGACGTGTCAGAGTTCATGAGCGAGCTTAAATCTCTCGTCCGCACGGGCCGCGCCAGATAGGAGCCAGAAGTCAGAAGCCGGAATCCAGAAGGTGGTCCGGGCCTATTTTAAGCTCTTTCAATCGGCTTTAATCGAAATTTGATGCAAAAGATTCTGACTTCTGGCTTCTGGCTTCTGGCTTCTTAGAGATATTATTCAACTATGGAATCCTTAATAGACACCGAAGAAGTAAGAGTCGAACCGACCGACGAGCAGGTCAAGCTCCCCGATTCGCTGCCGGTCCTGCCACTGCGCGATATAGTCATATTCCCCTATATGATCGTCCCGCTATTTGTGCAGCGCGAGCGCTCGATTCGCGCCGTCGATCAGGCGCTCGCCGAAAGCCGCATGATAATGCTTGTCGCTCAGCGCGACCTCGAAAAAGAGGAGCCTACGGGCGACGATCTCTATGACTACGGCACGGCCGCCGCCATAATGCGCATGCTGAAGATGCCCGACGGGCGGATACGTATACTGGTCCAGGGGCTCAGCCGCGCTCGCGTCACACGCTACGACGACAGCCAGCCCCATCTGATTGCCCATATCGAGCCGCTCACGGACATCGAGCCCGACGCCGATGAGCTTGAGCTTGAGGCGCTCATCCGCAACGTGCGGGCCTCGCTCGAACGCGCGATAACGCTCGGCCGCAATATATCGTCCGAGGTCATGGCCATCGTCGCCAACCTCGAAGACCCCGGTCGGATGGCCGATGTCGCCGCGTCTAACCTTGAGCTGAAAGTCTCCGACGCGCAGAGCGTGCTTGAAAAGCTCAACCCCGCCGACCGGCTCCGCCGCGTCAACGAGCTTCTGGCCAGAGAGATAAACGTCCTTCTCGTCCAGCAGGAGATCAACACGCAGGCCAAGGGCGAAATAGACCGCACACAGCGCGAGTTCTATCTCAGACAGCAGATGAAGGCCATACAGGTGGAGCTTGGCGAAGGGAACGAGCTGGCCGAAGAGATAGCGCAATACCGCGAGAAGATGCTTCAGTCCCGTATGCCTGAAGCGGTCGAAGAAGAGGTCGAGCGCCAGATCAAGAAACTCGAACGCATGCACCCGGACGCGGCTGAAGCGGCGACGCTGCGTAATTATCTCGACGTGATGGTGAGCCTGCCCTGGTCGAAGCAATCGGAAGAGAACCTCGATTTGAAGCGCGCGCAGACGGTGCTCGACGAAGACCACTACGGACTTGAAAAGGTCAAAGAGCGCATAGTCGAATCGCTCGCCGTTCGCAAGCTGAAGGATAAAGTGAAGGGACCGATACTCTGTCTGGTCGGCCCTCCCGGAGTAGGCAAGACTAGCCTCGGCCGCTCGATAGCCCGCGCTTTGAATCGCAAGTTTCAGCGGCTCAGCCTGGGCGGGCTTCACGACGAGGCCGAGATTCGCGGCCACCGCCGCACCTACATCGGCGCGATGCCCGGTCGGATCGTACAATCGATTCAACAGGCGGGCACAAACAACCCTCTCATCATGCTCGACGAGATAGACAAGGTGGGCGCGGACTTCCGGGGCGACCCCTCGTCGGCGCTTCTCGAAGTCCTCGACCCGGAACAGAATTTCTCGTTCCGCGACAACTATCTCGGCGTCCCCTTCGACCTCTCGAACGT
>DASTET010000922.1:0-7864 GCA_035709445.1 Blastocatellia bacterium
GCCGCTTCCCCTTGCTGGCTAAATCGAATCTATGCCGGTTTCACGCTCGCAAGATAAATGCTCCCAATCATCAAGCCGCCTGCACCTCTTCTCGAAACGGACACGAGCGAACCTGTGAGGGGATATTCCATCTCATATCCCGCTCGCCTGTCAGTTGTAGCAAGCAACCGAAAACCATCTCGCCTAGCGGATCGCGGGCCTCTTCTTGAGTAATTGTAATCGAATTGACAAAAGAGGCGCTTATGGGTAGAGTGGGCGCGTCAATCGAGCACGTCAGGTCCCGGTATTAAACAATAACAGAATTATCCATCCTATCAGGAGTTGCTATGTCTCAATGCACTTCACGTAAAGCGGACAACCCGCCTATTACTCAGTTCTATATAATCCCCGTCTGTTTTGGAGGCGATCATGGCTAACATCTCCGTCAGGGTTTCAGATCGACTCATCACGTACCTCAAGAGGTTCCAGCCCGTTCTCGAATCCGCTCGGTCGCGTGACATAAACGAGCCGGACACATCGGTTATAGTTAGCGATATACTTTCTGATATGTTTGGTTATGATAGATATTCCGAAGTGACAAGAGAACATGCGATCCGGGGCACATTTTGCGACCTTGCGATCAAGATAGACAACGAACTTCAGTTCATCATCGAAGTAAAAGCCATAGGACTCGACTTAAAAGACTCGCACATTAAGCAAGCCGTAGATTACGCCGCAAATCAGGGCGTTGACTGGGTGATGCTCACTAACGGAATTAACTGGAAGGTCTTTCGGATTACCTTTGGGAAACCCATAGATAACGAACTCGTCCTCGATCTCGACTTGCTCTCTTTAAGCCATCGCAATAGCTCGCATATAGAGGCGTTATATCACCTGACACGTGAGGGCCTCTTGAAAGGAGCCCTCCCCGCTTATCACGCTCAACAGGAGGCCACGAATCGCTTCTTCCTGGCAGCTATCGTACTGAGCGAGCCGGTAGTCACAATGGTCAGGAAAGAACTCAGGCGAATTTCTCCCGATGTGAGGATTGGTTCCGAGCAAATAAGAGCATCACTCATCCAGGATGTGCTTAAACGAGAGGTTGTTGAAGGTGAAAAGGCCGACGAAGCCAGAAAGAAGATCAACAGAGCCATCGGCAAGGCTGCGAAAGCTAAAACAACAAGAGAGCCGAGAGGACAGCGCAGCGAAGCTGCGGACACCGACACAAGCATGCAGCTAGAGACAGGTGAGCCTCTAAACACCGCTACGGAGGCATAACCCGAACAGTCACAAAACAACAGGAGGCCCCATGAAACCAATCGCATTTACACTGATCGTTGCGCTCACACTATTATCCATAAACAGTTCGCCTGCCTATGCTGGACTCGACAGCAAGAAGGCCATGTATGTTGGCGGTACTGTAAAGATGAAAGAGAAAGCTACCGGGAAGGCATTAACCAGCGATGAGAAGGTATTTCAATTCCAGTCTAAATATGGGAATCTCGACATCCCATACGATAAGGTAACGAGCCTGGAATACGGACAGAAAGCAGGCAGAAGGGTTGCCGTTGCGATTCTCGTTACTCCATTCGCCCTCTTCTCAAAGAAGCGAAAACACTATCTGACCATCACCTTCAAAGACGAGAGCGATAAAGAACAGGCGGCAGTGTTCGAGCTTGGAAAAGATATAGTGCGTGTAACCCTGGCAAATCTTCAAGTCCGTACAGGCAAGGAAATCGAGTATCAGGATGAAGAGGCCCAAAAGAGCGCGAAGGGGAATTAGCCAAAGCAGATCAAATAAGGAGCCACATGAAGTCTATTCTCGTATTTTGCTTTCTACTTACCATTGGAGCGGGCTACCATCAGGGGCAACAGTCAGGAAAGGAGAAGGCTGTGGAGATTAAACCAGAATCAACCCTTAAAGAGACAACAGACTGGTTAAAGGAGAAGCTCGAATCGGCGGCGGGCTATCATCAGGACGACGGATACAAAAGTAATACGTGTAAGATTCAGGACGTATACTTTCAGAACTGCTCCTTAACATTCAGAGAAACCCGCATAACTAAGCTCAACATGAGGACTTTCATGGATGCCAGCGTAAGGTCGGCTTTAGTGTTGAGCAATATTGACCCTTCTAAGATCACCGTTGCCGTTATTAGCGGGGTGCCGACTGTAAAGATACCGACGGTCGAGGGTAAGAAAACGATTAAGAACGACCTGGATATAGCGCTCCCGTCGAGGAGGGAGAAAACCATCTCAACAACTAGTGAGTTGGAGCTGCCCTTCGAGGACCAGGACACAGCCGAGCGGGTGGCAAAAGCTTTCGCCCATGCCGTTAATCTATGTAAAGGCAAGAAAGAACCATCCTAATGTATAACGGGCTTTGTTTGGGAGTTGAAGTAGAAGCCCCGTCAAAGCGCAGAATAACAAAGGCTCGCACAGGCGAGGAAACAACAATCGGCCCGACCACACCGGGCCGGGCCTTGATGCCCACTGCGCTTCGCTCTTCTTGCGCTTCACCCGTCAAGGTATATCTCGCACCGCACACCCGGACGGGCGGGGCTAACTCAATCCACATCTGACAACCCAACCCTGGTCACAGTTCTGGTTACAGAATCGTGCAAAACTCTCTAAAGGTTAGTGAAGTTTGGCGAGCTAAACTGAGGCAAACAGAACGCGGGCGAATTAGGGGCTTAACAGGCTGTTAAAAGCTGCGACGTTTTCGCGCTCTCGACTTGCGCCTCCTGGCGGGTGTAGCAATTTTGTCCAGCCAGTCGAGCGCCTCGTCGTACCGCTCGAACAACCGCTCGTCGCCGCGAAACTCGGCGCTATGATAGATCGTGCGGTGGCTCTCGACCCTCGGCGGGTGCTTCACGTGCAGCATCTCGTGATAGAGCACGTATTCGAGGACGAAACGCGGTATGCGCGCGCTGTCGAGCGTACGGCTTATTACAATCGCGGAGTGTATATGATCGTGATGGCCCAGGACGCGCCGCGTTCGCCGCTGGCTCCAAGATAGCTCAGGCCGCTCAAGCCGCCCGTCAAAATACCGCGCGTTCAAATCCGCAAATATCTCGCCAAGATCGAAGACCTTTCCGCGCGGAGATGTGGTCAGCTTGTAGCCACGGCTTCGGCGCGCCGCTTCAGACGCATCGAGCACAGCAGGAGTAGAGGCATATTCGCGGTAGGTGCGCTGATGCTCCCTTGATGTCTTGAGCCGGTACAGCTTTGAGACAAGAATGCGGGCAAGCGCATAGAGCACTTCGGGCGGCGAGTGCTTGAGGATGTCTGACACCCTGACCAGGACGCGGCCCTGCCGCAGCCTTATGGTAGATGAAAGCCCGGCGTAGGGATAAAACCTTGCCTCAACCTGCGGCCTCGGCTCTTTCTTAACGACCGCCCTCAGCGCTTCATCGAATATAGATTCGAGGCTCTCGTTTGCCGAGACCGATTGCTCACTTCTTGGGATTATCATTCGGCTCGACATATCGCTGGCGGTGGCGCAGATCAAGTCGCTTGTTATCCGGCTGGCCGTCGCCATCTACATCGACTTCGAGCTTGATCTTGCGCTCTTTACCCTCGCGCCTCGTATTGGTCGGAACATAACCGACGCTATACTGGTTTCTGAGCAGCGCCTCGATGCTGCGCATGATACCGGGTATCTCGCCCTCGAAAGTCATCGGGAAATAAGAGCCGCCGGTCCGCTCGGCAAATGCGTTGAGCTGGTTCTGCGCTTGCAAGAAGGTAAGCCTCGTCTCAGGCGGCAGGCGGTGCTCGTACTTCTTAAAGAAGAGGTTGCCCACGCCTACGGTGAAGATCGGCACGCCCGCCCCGGAGACTATCTTGAGCGCCTTGTCGAACGTTATGCGGCTGAAGGTATCGTGGCCCAGGGTGATTAATATGACCGCCGTGTGCCCCTCGACCTCCTGGAGCCCCAGATACTCGCTCGGTCCGGCTTCCTCGTCGTAGAGCTGGATCGCCTTGCCGCCGAGCAACGCAAACGCCAGCGCGTCATAGATATTCGCCTCGCTGAAATTTAGCGTGTCGCGGTATGCGGCCAGGATCGCGCCGTAGAGGCGATTGCTGTCGTTTGTGAAATCGACTATGACCTTCGGCTTCATGCTGTAGGTGACGACGGCGACGAAGTCCTGCGGCTTGACGAAGCTCTGCACAAAGACGGCTGCCGATTGGAATATCTCCTGGGCGAAGGTCGGGTTGAAATACCCCTGCCAATAGCGGTTGTTATAGGCGTTCTCAATCAGGAGCACGACCGTCATAGGCCCCTCGCCGCTTCGGAAGTTCGTCACTTCCTGCTTCACGTTGTCTTCATAGACGGTGAAGTTCTTCTCCGTGAGGTTGGGAATCAGCCGGCCCGTCTTCTTGTCGATGACTGACACGTCGACGTTGACCACCTGGGTAGATATTTTGATGGCAGGCTGGTCTTTTATGTCGCGAGGCATCGGAGGGGCAGGCTCCTGAGGGTCCTGGTGCTCGGGGTTTGCCGGTTTCTCGCCCGCCTTCTGTTCTTCGGTCTTCTTCTCGACCTTCTTTTTCGGCGGCTGGCGCCCGCTTTGTGCTGCTACTATCGAATCGGGCAGAAATGTTCCGCCGAGCAGCGCGGCCACAAGTGTAACGACTATGGCTACACGCCCTAGCGCATAATGCTTCATAACTCCTCCCAAACGGCTTGATGGCATAAACAACGGTAGCGGCCAGGCTGGAGCGGCCAACCTCATGCCTGCCTAAAGTGTAGCAGAGAGCCGAGTAGTATGGACAGTCCGAATTATGTTGCAGGATCAGAACTCCCTGGTAAAGTACCGGCCCCGCCTGAAGACTCGATCATCAAAGTAGCTCCTGAGCAACTCCACCCGGTCGCCGTCCGGCTCGGGCCTGACCGTCACAACATCGTAACGATGTCGCTCGCCTTCGATCTGCATCAACTGGCGGTAACGGCGCGCGGCGCGGGCGATCTGTCGCTGCTTTCTGAGGTCGACGGCGCGTTCGGGCGCAAACAACCGGTCTGATGTGCGAGTCTTTACCTCGATGAAACAGAGCGTCTCTTCATCGTACGCCACGATATCGATTTCGGCCGTGATCTTCTGGCCGCTGATCCCGCGCCCGACCGGCACGCGAAAATTGGTGGCCACTATCCGGTATCCTTCATACTCCTTCAAATACCGGAGCGCCGCCTGCTCACCTCGCGCGCCTAGTTCGAGATGAGGCGCGCGGGCCCGACTGCGATGCTTGGATAAGAGCGCGCGGATAGCGCGTACCGTCCGGATCATAGGATTTCAGTCTCCCCTCGTTTGTGCGCCATCTTAACGCCGGACCGCCAGCTTGTAAAAGCTCGGACCGTCACGATAAATTGAAACGGGGAGAAAGTCATGGAGCAGACCGAGCAGCAGGAGACGAGACCGAACGGCGAGACTGGAGAACTGCCGACCGTTGTCATTCTCGGTCGCCCGAATGTGGGAAAGTCTACGCTCTTCAACAAGCTTACGGGGACGCGACGGTCGATAGTCGGCGACGAGCCAGGCATAACGCGCGACCGCATATACGGGCGGGCCGAATGGCGCGGGCGCGAATTTCGGCTCGTCGATACGGGCGGCATTATACCCGATGAAAAAGAGCTGATCCCTGCGAACATACTTCGGCAGGCGCGCGCCGCACTCGACGAGTCGTCTCTGATACTGCTCGTCGTCGACGCTCGCGCCGGTATTACGCCCCTCGACGAAGAGCTTGCCGAGCTTGCTCGCGCGACTCACAAACCGGTCTTCGTAGCGGCAAACAAAGTCGACTCGGCGAGGCTCGAAGCCGACGCGCTGGAGTTCGAGCAGTGGGGCTTCGCCGCAGTATTTCCGATCTCCGCCGAGCACGGCGACGGCGTTGGCGAGCTTCTCGACGCCGCGCTCGATATACTTCCCGCGCCCGAAACGCGCGAGCATAAGCGCAGGGAGATATCGCTCAGCATAGTGGGCCGCCCCAATGTCGGGAAATCATCGCTGGTCAACCGCCTGACGGGCGAAGAGCGCGTAATAGTCTCGCCAATACCGGGCACTACGCGCGATGCCGTAGATACCGAGATCGAGTACAACGGGACATCCTTCCGCCTGATCGACACGGCGGGCATACGCAGAAAAGGCAAGACCGAGCTTGTAGCCGAAAAAATCTCGGTCTTGATGGCGCGACGCCAGCTTGAGCGCGCGGATGTAACAATACTCCTGATCGATGCGGTCGAGGGACCGACCGCCCTCGACGCCACTATCGGCGGCTACGCTCATGAGGCAGGCGCAAGCCTTATCATCGCGGTCAACAAATGGGACGCCGTCGAAAAAGACACCTACACAACAAAGCAGTACGAGACGCGAATACGCGAGATGATGAAGTTCGCCGATTATGCGCCGATAGTCTTCATCTCCGCAAAGACCGGCCAGCGCGTCACCCGGCTGCTCGAACTCGCCGCTCGCGCTTACGAAGAGCGCAACAAGCGAATACAGACTTCGGAGCTTAACCGCTTCTTTGAAAAGAACCTTGAACAGCCGCGCGCCACCACGCCATCGCGTCACCCTATCCGCGTTCTTTACATAACCCAGGCCGCAACCAGCCCGCCTACCTTCGTGCTCTTCACCTCGTCACGCAGCCCGCGCGCAAGGCTCCACTTTTCTTACGAGCGATATCTTGAGAACCGGCTGCGCGAAGAGTTCGGTTTCTTTGCCACCCCGATCAGGATAAAACAGCGGCGCAAGAAGGGCGGCGAAACGGAAGGGCGATGACTCAGGTAAATATGTCTTTGACCTTGTCGATTATCCCCCGGTCATCCGCATTGCCGTCACTGGTTTCGAGTCTGGCGAGCTCTTCAAGCAGGCGGCGCTGCTCGCGTGAGAGGTGAGTGGGGGTGACGACGTTGACTGTAACGAACTGATCCCCGCGACCGCGACCGCCGAGCACCGGCATCCCTCGACCTTTCAACCTGAAGATGCGGCCCGTCTGGGTGCCTTCAGATATGTGAAGCGTGTCTTCGCCGTCGAGCGTGGGCACTCTTATGTCAGAGCCGAGCGCGGCCTGCGCGAACGAGATAGGGACCGTGCAATACAGGTTGGCATCGCGCCGGTCAAACACGTCATGGTCTTTTACGTGAACGACCACGTAAAGGTCTCCGTGAGGCGCGCCGGTCTCGCCCGCCTCGCCTTCGCCGGTGATTCTCAACCGCGACCCGTTATCTACGCCTGCCGGTATCTTGATCTCAAGCGTCTTTTCCTGCTCGACGCGACCTTCTCCCCGGCACTGCCGACAGGCATCGCGCACTATCTTTCCAGCCCCGCGACAGGTAGTGCAGGTGCGGCTCACAGAAAAGAAGCCCTGCTGGTAGCGGACCTGTCCCGTCCCTGAACAGACCGAGCAACGTACGGGGGAGCTGCCTTCTGCCGCGCCCGTCCCGTTGCAAAGCTCGCACCTTTCAAGCCTGGGAACGCGTATCTTGGTCCTAAATCCTGCCGCGGCCTCTTCAAGCGTTATCTCAATATCGTACCGGAGGTCAGAGCCACGACGCGGCCCGCTGCGCCGACCGCACCTTGCGCCGAATATATCGCCGAACCCGAACAGGTCGCTCAGTATATCTTCGAACCCCGGAAATCCCTGGCCGAATCCCGCGCCCGCCCCTGCGCTCGCGCTCACACCTGCGTGCCCGTATCTGTCGTACCGCGCGCGAAGGTCAGGCGAAGAGAGAACCTGATATGCTTCGGCTATCTCTTTGAACCGCTCCTCGGCCTCTTTGTCGTTGGGGTTCTTATCCGGGTGGTACTTGAGCGCGAGGCGGCGATATGCCTGTTTAAGCTCTTGTTCGGTCGCGCCGCGTTGAACGCCCAGCACTTCGTAGTAGTCGCGC
>DASTET010000923.1:0-3516 GCA_035709445.1 Blastocatellia bacterium
TGCGGTCCTGCTCAGTCCACTGCCTTATCCCGAATCGGACCGTCTGGTCATTCTTGCGGAGACAGATCGCAACGGGGAGAGGACGACCGTTGCCTACCCGAATTACAAGGACTGGCAGGAACGGGCTCAGTCATTCGAGGACATGGCAGGTTATCAGTCGGGTTCGTTCAATCTGACCGGGGTAGATAAACCGGT
The DNA here is from genome assembly GCA_035709445.1 of Blastocatellia bacterium. Classification (GTDB taxonomy): domain Bacteria; phylum Acidobacteriota; class Blastocatellia; order UBA7656; family UBA7656; genus DASTET01. The sequence continues at coordinate 196 of DASTET010000923.1, forward strand.
AAGGTTGCAGGGACGCCGAGTGACCTGGCGGTTCTTTCACTTGTTGGGCGCGACACCTCAGGCCGGACGCCTCTTCATCGAGCAGGACGATAAACCGGAGGCCACACCGACCGTTATCATCAGCAACGGATTATGGAGAGAGCAGTTCGGGGGCGATCCCGGTTTGATTGGCGGGACGATCAAGGTAGATGGCGTCCAGCATACGGTCATAGGAGTGCTGCAACCCGATTTCGAGTACGTCCGGCGAGATGATCTATATTTACCGCTCGGGCTGTTGCTCACGCCCCGGTCCGGGCTGATGCATAGGGGGAACCATTTCAGTTTTTACGGGCTGGCCCGATTAAAGCAGGGCGTCACCCTCGATCAGGCGCACGAAGAGATGAAGACGATCGCGGCCCAGCTCGAACAGGAGTATCCGAATACTAACAGCGGGAATGGGGCTATGGCGCAAAGCCTCTCGGACCTGCTTGTCGAGGATGTTCGCCCCGCGCTTATCGTGCTCGCTGTTGCTGTCGGGTTCGTTCTGCTCATAGCCTGTGTGAATGTTGCGAACCTTATGCTGGTTCGGGCGGCAGAGAGGCAGAAGGAGATCGCCGTGCGGCTTGCGCTGGGCGCGCGCCGTGGTCGAATAGTCAGGCAGTTGCTGAGCGAGAGCCTTCTGGTTGCGGTCCTTGGAGGCGCAGCCGGGTTGCTCATAGGGGTCTGGACAATGAAAGGATTGGTGACGCTCGCCCCGTCCGATCTTCCTCGGCTGGGGCAGGTCGGGCTGGACAGGGTCGTGTTCATCTTTACGCTCGCAGTATCGGTTCTTACGGGGTTGTTGTTCGGCCTGCTCCCTGCATTTCAGGCTTCGAGGACCGACCTGCAATCATCCCTGAAGGAGGGCGGCAGGTCGTCAGGCGGCTCTCTGCGCGACCGGACCCGCAAGGTGCTCCTTGTGACCGAAGTGGGGCTCGCGCTTGTGCTCCTCATCGGCGCGGGGCTGATGCTCAGGACCGTATCGCGTCTGATGAGCGTCGACCCCGGATTCAACGCCGACAATCTGCTCACGGCGAGGGTAATTCTCACCGGAGAGGCATACACCGCTGACAGGCGGCGTCTGTTTTACGATGAATGCCTCGCCAGGGTCATGTCGCTGCCGGGTGTAGAATCGGCCGCTCTAACGCTGTCGCTGCCCATCGAAGGATCGAACTGGAATTCTATCTTCATTGTGGCCGATAAGCCTGTCCCGCCTCGCGCCGAGCTGCCCAGCTCAGCATTCATCCCGGTAAGCGCCGGGTACTTCGAGACGCTGGGAATACGGCTCGTTCGAGGGCGGACCTTTACCGAATCCGATTCTTCGACCTCTCCGCATATGACGGTCATCAACGAGACACTTGCAAACCGCCTCTGGCCCGGTGAAGACCCTATAGGGAAGAGGTTGAAACAGGGATGGCCGGAAGACCAGACGCCCTGGCGAGAAGTCATCGGTCTTGTCTCCGATCTGAAGCTAAACGGCGTAGACCGGGACACGCCGATGCAGGCATATCTGCCAATCGTTCATGAACCGGCCCGCTCGGTCGCAATTGTCGCCCGAACGCGCGGTAATCCACTCGCTCTTGGTCCGACGCTGGAACAGACGATCCGCTCGATAGACAAAGAGCTGCCGGTCTTCGGCCTCCGCTCGATGGATCAGCTTCTCGGCAACGCAATCGCACAGCAGCGATTGACAATGGCGCTGCTTGCGGGTTTCGCCGTTCTGGCGCTCACGCTGGCAGCCGTAGGGATCTACGGTGTTATGTCGTATGCGGTGGCACAGCGGACGCACGAGATAGGAATTCGCATGGCCATGGGCGCAAGCCCCGGACATGTGCTCAAAATGATTGTCGGGCAGGGCATGATGCTCACTACGGTTGGGACTTCACTCGGACTGGCCGGGGCCTTCGCACTCACCCGTCTGATGTCGAGCCTGCTATTCGGCGTAAGCGCAACGGACCCGCTGACCTTCGTGATGTTCACGCTGCTTCTGGCAATAGTTGCACTGCTTGCCTGTTACATACCCGCGCGCCGGGCGACAAGAGTCGATCCGCTGGTGGCGCTCCGGTATGAGTGATCAGGGCCATTCGGTGTGAACCGCAGAGGAGGCAGAGGAACGCAGAGGCAAGTTTTTCCTCTGCGTTCCTCTGCCTCCTCTGCGGCTGTTCAGGCATCGATCGTCGATGAGCTTCCTTAACGATTAGCTTCGCGCCCGCTCTTGCGATACAATTCCACCACTTACCAAATCCATCGGCAAGGAGCGGCATCGTGAAGATAGCTATTCTTATCATCATTGCATTTTCGTTTCTGACTCCGTTTGCGGCCCGGCCAGTCGCCGGAGTTGCTGAAAACGACGAGGCGACGATCTATCGCGACGAGTACGGCATTCCGCACGTCTTTGCGCGCACGCTTAGGTCGGCTTCCTTCGCCGTGGGGTACGCTCAGGCTGAAGACAGGCTCGAAGAGCTGCTGAAGAATTACCGCCGCGCGTCAGGCACAATGTCTGAGGTTTTCGGCCCCGACCACTACCGCAATGACTATATACAGCGGATGTGGCGTCACGAAGAGATCAGCCGTGAAAAGTACAACCAGGTAAGCCCTCATCTTCGCGCGGCCATAGAAGCGTACCAGGACGGGATCAAGCTCTATATGAAGGAGCATCCCGACAAGGTTCCTGCGTGGGCGCAGGAGATCAGGCCGTGGCATGTCATCGCGCTTTCCCGCTATATCATCTTCGGCTGGCCGATGGGCGAAGCCGCAGGCGACCTTCAGCGCGGGGGGATTCAGCCCGACCCGGTAAGCTATCGCGGGTCGAACCAGATGCTCATCGCCCCAGGCCGGACTGCAATGGGTGCCCCGATCGCGGTCATCGATCCGCACCTGAGCTGGTACGGCGAGTTCCGCTTCTATCAGGTCAGAATCTATGCAGGCGATTTCAACGTCGCCGGAGCCTCGATACTCGGAGTCCCTTTCCCGGCCCTGGCGCATAGCCGTTATGCTTCAATTGCAATGACGACAGGCGGGCCGGATACCTCTGATATCTACGAAGAAGAGGTCAATCCTGAAAACCCGCGTCAGTATCGCTACGACGGAAAGTGGCGCGACATGGTTGTGCGACAGCAAAAGATCGGCGTAAAGAGCGGCGACCGCGTCGACTGGCGTGAGGTTGAGATAGATTATACGCACCACGGCCCTGTAGTCGCGCGCAAGGGCGGGAAGGCGTACGCGATGGCGATCCCTTATGCGGAAGAAGTCGGTCTAACCGATCAAACCTATGAAATGCTCACGGCGCGAAACCTCGAAGAG
>DASTET010000924.1:0-10044 GCA_035709445.1 Blastocatellia bacterium
TCATGCTGGATTCAACGGCGATTGATAATACTCAGCTCAACTGGCTCGAAAATTCGCTTCGCAACTCGCGCGCGAAATGGAAGATCGCTGTCCTGCACCACCCGCTATATTCCTCCGGGAAGAAGCACGGGTCGAACATGAAACTCAGGAAGCTGGTCGAACCGATCTTCACGCAATACGGAGTTCACGTAACCTTCTCCGGCCACGACCATATTTACGAGAGGACCCACCCTCAAAATGGCATCCAGTATTTTGTGACCGGGGCCGGGGGGAAGACGCGACGTGGCGGAGTCGATCTGAAGAGCGAGTACCGGGCCGTCAGCTTTGATGAGGATAATCATTTCATGCTGATCGAGCTTGATGAGAACGAGATCGGCTTCAAGGCTATCTGCGAGCAGGGAAGCGTCCGGGACAGCGGGATTATCAAGAAGTCATACTGAAACCACAGGCTGATAAGCAATCCTCTCTTCCATAAGATTGCTCTGGCAATTATCGGGCGGGTGTCTCTCTTCGCCGTCCGGGGGCTTGCTGCGCCCTTCATCTATGGGGTATTCTGCGCAAGCCTCAATATCTGCCCGAATCGAGGTGAGAAAAGAGATGAGAGAAGAGAGGACCGAACCGTCTCAGGCGGGCCGTTTTGTCTCTGCGAACGGTATAAGACTGCATTACCTGGACCATTCCGGTGAGGGGCCACCCCTTCTGCTGCTGCCCGGGCTTACGGCGAATGCGCATAGCTTTGACGGACTGATAAAGGCCGGGCTGAGCAGATGGTTTCGAGTGCTCGCGCTAGACCTTCGAGGGCGAGGCAAAAGCGATAAGCCCGATTCAGGTTACTCGATGGCCGACCATGCGGCAGATGTCGTCGCCCTTATGGATGCCCTTGAGCTTCGCAGCGCGATCATAGGGGGGCACTCATTCGGCGGGCTGCTTACGATCTACCTCGCTGCAAACTACCCTGATTATGTTTCGAGGCTGGTAATACTCGACGCCTCTGTGGGGCTCGTCAACCCTATAGTGCGCGATCTGATAAAGCCTTCTCTTCAGCGACTCGGAAAAGAAGTTCCGTCCTGGGATGAGTACATCGGCGCGATGAAACGCGCGCCCTTTTATGAGGGATGGTGGGACTCGACTATCGAAAGTTATTACCGCGCAGATGTGGTATTCAACGATGACGGCAGCGTGCGCGCGAGGTCCCGACCCGAAAATATCATGGAGGCCATTGATCGGGTAGAGGACGAAGACTGGCTCAAACACGTTGCCCGTGTCAGGCAGCCTGCCATTCTGATCCATGCCCCCGAGCCGTTCGGCCCCGCCGACTTTCCCTCGGTCGTCTCTCAGCAGGATGCGGATCTCACTGTCAAATGCTTTGCCAACTGCCGGTACGAGAAAGTTCCCGGAAACCATATGACCATGCTGTTTGGGCAGGGCGCATCAAGGATGGTGAGCCTCATAAGAGAGTTTGCAGGAAGAGAGTGAGACAGGAGGAATAGACAGGATTAATAAAAATGGCTGATGTGATTCTAAACTTTCCGTCGATCGTGTTGATCCTGTCAAATTCTGATTCTTCAGCGAGCCGCCGCGCCGCTAAACTGGCCGCCCATCAGAATGTCGTCGCTCGTTAAAAGGTGCGCGCCGCTTTGCGCCATCTCTTCGAGCGCCTTCGCGCCGTCATCCGGGGCGACGTTGACCGCCCTTATCGCGTCGGTCACAACATAGACATCATACCCGTGTTTGAGCCCGTCGAGGACCGTGGCCCTCACACAGTAGTCGGTCGCAAGCCCGACTACAAATAGCCTCTTAACGTCCTTCTCTCTCAGCACATCGTCGAGCGTGCGACCCCGTTCATCGATCGCGGCGAATTCCGAGTATTCATCCTTTTCAGATGTAAATGCTTTCCGGAGATGGATGTCTATCTGTTCGGCGTCGATCTTGGGGTGCAGCTCTGCCCCGCGAGTATTCTGAACACAGTGCGGTGGCCAGGGGCCGCCACGCTCCTTGAAGGAGATATGGTCTTGAGGGTGCCAGTCGATTGCTGAGACGACGAGAGGGAAGAGCGGCATAAGCCGGTTGACAACCGGCACTATCTGGTCGCCTTCCTCAACGGCGAGCGCCCCGCCGGGGCAAAAATCGTTTTGAATATCTACAAGAACAAGCGATGCGTCTTTAAGCATCTCATCCATCTGGCTTCCTCCTTCTTAAACTCAACTCTCTTTTCTCTCCTGCTTCGCCCTCTTCGCCTTCTCCATCTCGCTTAGCAGCCTCTCGCTGAAGTTGATCGGATAACGCGCATCCGTCTCAAGCTCGAGCAGCGCGTCAGGCAGCCGCTTCAATTCATCGCCTGCGTGTGTTCGAGCCTCGTCGAGTCGCGCGAGGCTCGCCTTACTCCTCGATCTAAAATTATACTCTCCGGTCTGGCTCGCTTCATCTGGCGTTGCGATATCTGAGATTATATCTCCCGATCCCATCACCTTCCTGAGCAGCGGGTCGCAATCGGCAGCCTCGCTTCCATTCACGATAGAAGGCTGCGGCTCATCCTCAAGCGCTACGAGGTCGCCTGAGTACGCCCCGGATTCATCCATAAATCGCCATATCTGTTTTGCGCCCGGATACGTCGCTTTATCGGGAGAGAGCTTTATCCGCATGCTCATACGGCCTTCATCTTCGCGGGCGACGAGCTTATAGACGCCCGAGAGAGCGGGCGCATCATAGCTTGTTGCAAGCTGGGTCCCGACCCCGAAAGCGTCGATCTGCGCGCCGCCCGCCAGCATCTCTCTTATCCTGTACTCATCGAGATCGCTGCTTGCGAAAATCTTTGTGTCTCTCATTCCTGCTCGATCAAGTATATTCCTGACCTTTATCGAAAGATCGCAAAGGTCGCCGCTGTCGAGCCGGACGGCCTGTAGCTTAGAGTCGAAGTTATTGGCCAGGCGCGTTACAGCCGCCACAGTATCGTATGTGTCAACGAGCAATGTCGCCGAATCGGGAAAAACCCTGAGGAATGCGCGGAAGGCGTCGTCCTCTTCATCGAACATCATGATGAACGAATGAGCGAGAGTGCCGAATGTAGGTATGCCGAACAGGTGCCCCGCTTCAACGTTCGACGTTCCGACGCATCCGCCTATATAGGCCGCCCGCGCGGCATAGAGACCAGCTTCCGTCCCGTGCGCTCGACGTGTCCCGAATTCTATAACACTGCGGCCAGCGGCAGCGGTGACGACGCGCGCAGCCTTGCTCGCTATAAGCGTCTGAAAGTTGATTATAGTAAGCAGACACGTCTCGACTATCTGCGCTTCGATGACCGGGGCCTCTACGCGCAGAACAGGCTCCATGCCGAACAGGGCAGTCCCTTCGGGGACCGCCCAGACATCGCCAGTGAAACGAAGATGACCGAGATAGTCGAAGAATTCGCGGCCCACATTCTTGAATGAGGGATGTTCGCGGAGGTAATCGACTTCGTCCGGCGTAAAACGTATTGACCTGAGGTATTCAAGGGCCTGTTCCAGACCGGCAGCTATCAGATAAGACCTTCTCTTGGGAAGAGAACGAACGAACAGCTCGAAGACTGCCCTGGGGTTCATCTCGTTCTCGAAATAGGCTGCCGCCATCGTGAGCTCATACAGATCGGTCATCAGGCCCGGTGAGCGTGGAAGCATAGTCGAAACTATAGGTATTAACCTTGAGCGCGTCAATGAATGGCCCATATGTTGATGCGCCCAAATACGCAGCCGCTATCTATGGCATGGCTTGTCTGTTCACAGGTCGGCTTATACAATCCAATTCCGAGAACAGATCGAGCAATTCGATAGCTGAGGATGACAAGGGAACAACGATGAGAAAGTCGTCGGTCGACACGAAGGCGGCCCCGGACCTTTTGGTCGCGCAGACGCGCGTAAGAGTACGGTACGCCGAAACGGATCAAATGGGCGTGGCCTATTATGCGAATTACCTCGTCTGGTTTGAAGTCGGACGAAGCCAGTACTGTAATGATTGCGGATTCTCTTATCGCGACATGGAGCGAGAGACAGGGTTGTACCTGATCGTTGCGGAGGCATCTTGCCGTTACAAATCGCCCGCCCGCTACGAAGATGAGCTTATCGTGCGGACCATGATAAAAGACCTTACGCGGCGGACAGTCAGGTTCGGCTATGAGATAAGACGGGAAGACGGCGCGGAGGTGGCTACAGGCGAAACGCTTCATGTATTGATAAACGGCGAGGGGCGACCTTCGAGCTTTCCTTCCGAGTACCTTGCCAGGCTTCGTAAAGGGTTCGATGAATGGACCGCATGATCTACTTCAACGAAAGGATCGTCGACATCGAGCAGGCGGCAGTCGATGTAACGACTGGAGGTCTGCTCTATGGCTGGGGCGTCTTTACTACTCTCCGAATAACCGGCGGGCGGGCCTTTGCGCTCGACCGCTATCTCGATAGGCTCGCGCAACACGCAGAAAAGGCACGCGTGCCTTTCCCCGACGATTCGGAATCATTGAAGAGGGGGGTCCGGGATCTGATCTCCGCGAATTCGGTTCAAGAGGGGCGGGCAAGAATCACACTGCTTCGCGGGAATGCAGGCGGGTGGCGAATAGCGGCGGGTCGAGAATCGGAGGTCCTTATATTTACATCATCCGAGGCGCAGTCGCCGCAGCGAAGTATCGAGATAACCGTATCGCCATTTCGACTCCTCTCATCAAGCCCTCTTGCTGGCATCAAGCGAACGGCAATGACGGAGAACCTGCTCGCATTGGAAGAGGCAAGGTCAAGAGGGTTTGCCGAAGCCGTTATTCTCAATGAGCGAGGCGAGATCGTTTCGGCCACGGCGGGAAACATTTTCTGGGTAGAAGGAGACGAGTTGCTCACACCCGCGCTAGCGACAGGGTGCGTCGCGGGAATCACGCGAGGGTTCGTCTGCGAGATCGCCCGGCGGATCGGGATACACCTTATCGAAGGGAGTTTCCCTACTCAGCGATTGCTTGATGCAAACGAATTATTCCTCACTTCGACCGCGCGCCAGATAATGCCCGTCGCCGGGTTCGATATAAAGCAATACGGTCCGAAGCCCGGACAGATAACGAGGAACATCACCCGCGAATTTCAAAGGCTGGTCCGCGATGCTAAGATGAAGTAGTAATCTCAGCAAGATCAATCCAGGAGATATGCAGGTGGATATTAATAACCCGGAAGCGATAGAGCGAATACTGATTGAATCGAAAGTTATTGCTGTGGTGGGGCTCTCTTCCGACCCCTCGCGCCCGAGTTACGGCGTCTCAAAGTACATGCAGTCGCAGGGCTACCGCATCATACCCATCAACCCGAACGAGACACAGGTACTGGGCGAGAAGGCTTACGCAAGGCTTGAGGATGTGCCCGAAAAGATCGACATCGTTGACATCTTCCGGCGAAGCGATGAAGCGGGCCTTCATGTGGACGAGGCGATTCGAGTTGGCGCACGAGCCGTCTGGCTTCAGGAAGGCGTGATCGATTACGACGCAGCAGGCCGAGCTTTAGAAGCGGGTCTCGATGTAGTAATGGACCGCTGTATCTTGAAAGACCATATGCGGCGCGGAAGGTAACCGGTCATCTCAGCCGCTCGGCCTTGACCGTAAACGACACGGTCGTGAGCCGGTCCCCTCTCTGGAACTGGCTCCATATCCTGTAACGGCCGGGTCGCGGCATCAACGCGCTAAAAGTGACAGTAGGCCCGCCCTTCTCCAGCTTCTTACCCTCCGCGTCCGTGAGCGCCTCTTCAGGGTGCGAATGAACGTAATCGGATTGATCTTCACTCAGTATGAGCGTGTGCCCCCACGCGCCGAGATAAGGAACAAGATCGCGGACCGGCTCGCCCGTCTTCGCGTCTGACAGCGTATATATAAGGGAGACCGGTCTTCCGGCTATTATCTCTTCCGGGTCGAGCTTCAGGTCTATCTTTAACCCATCAACCGTCTTCGAGAGATTCGTGTCGGGGACGAGACTGGGCTGCGCGGAGAAGAGGTCTACCGCCGCGCCAGCAGTTGAGAGATTGGCCTGCAAGACCTGCGGCGTTCCATCGGCGGGGTAGAAATCGGAATATATCTTGTACTGGCCCGGCTTCGGCAGGACCGTCTCTATAATAAAGCTCCCGTCTTTCTGGAAATCGGGGTGGATATGCTGGAACTCCGTCATATCCTGGCTTACCACGAAAAGGTGGAAGAGCTGCTCGTGGAGCACCAGAAAATCCTTCACCCGCTCGCCGGTCTTCGGGTTGAATACCGTGAAGCGGAGCTTCACCTTATCATTCGGCTTCGGGTTTGCCGGTTGGGTCTCGACCTGTAGATTGAAATACTCGTTTATGGCAGGGATGACTGGCACAAGCGGCATCTCGCACCTGGGGCATTTACCGGCGGTCTCGCTGCGCACGTCCGGGTGCATCGAGCAGGTATATCCATCGAGCGCGGTCTCGGCCTCGGGCTTGGGGTTGGCGGCGGGCGGCGCCTGCTGAGCGGCTGCCTTATCCTTCAGCACGAGCTTCATCTCGCAGCGAGGGCATTTCCCTTCGGTCGATGAGGTGACCTCCGGGTGCATTGGACAGACATATATGCGCTGCTCCTGAGCTGTAGCGGCGGATTCATATGAGACTGCGGGTATCAATGCCAGCGATAAAACCAAAACGAGTGACGCGCGAAACATTTCCTGCTCCTATCGAAAAAGGCCAGTGACGAGATTCCTGATGAGACGCCTTCGCCCACTCAGTATAACAAAAGGGGGAGAGGTTCTGCGAGGAGGCGGGCGTTTGCGCTCATAGCCTCAGGATGAAGGTATTCGAAGCAGCTCCGTCTGCGCTGACCACCTGCACCGAGTTATCGCCCGGACTCAGACCGAGCACGCCCGGCTTTGCCTTGATCTTTATCGACGAGTCGGATGCGCTCTTTACCCGGCTGCTCATATCGATGCTGTTTATGAGGACACGGGGAGATGCCCCGAACAGGCTCCCCCTGACAGTCACCTTCTTTTTTCCGTCATACTCCACGCTGCTAATAACGGGTCTTTCGACCGCAGTTGATAGCTCGTACGCGCCGCGACCGTATGTTGCCGCCTGAATGATACCGCTCGGATGAGAAGCAAAGGCGGTCACTACAACCGGAGGCAGGCCGTCGCTGAAACCATGCCAGCTTGCGCCCGACGAAGTAGACCTGAATATGCCCACATCGGGCCCTAGATAAAGCCGGTTCGGGTTTCCGGGATCGATCAGCAGATCGTTTGCCGGGATGTCGGGCAGGCTGTTGCTGATGTCGGTCCAGATCGATCCTCCATCCGTGGTCTTGAAGACATGACCGGTCCTGAATCCGGACACGGTCAGGTAGGCTGTCTCGGAATTGAAAGGGTCGACCGCAATGCTTGTGATAAACCGCTCGGGCAGATTGTCTGTAACATCGGTCCACGTTCGCCCCCGGTCCCTGCTGACCATCACTCGCCCCTGAGCTGAGCCGGTGTAGATCATATCCAGGTTTGCAGGTCCGGCTCCGATAGCAGTCAATACATCTGACCCGCGTGAATTATTCCCCCTCGTCAGGTCTGTTGAGCCTGCGGGCGATTCCCAGGTCTCGCCGGTGTCTGTGCTCAGAAACAGCCGCCACGTTCCAAAATAGAGAGTCGAGTCGACGCCGTTGCCGCGAAAAGGGGCGTAAAACGCTATTCGAGCGCCGGAGTCCGGCTCGCCGAACGTGCTGTTGAATGCGATCTGGCGGTCGAATATCTGGCCGTGATCAAAAAACCTGAATATCGCGCCATGAACGAATGTAGTGAAGACCGTGCCGGGACCGAGCGGGTTCACTACGGAGTGACCGCCGTCACCGTTTATGAATTCAAACCACTGGCCCGAGCCGGAAAGCCGCCTCTGCGTCCCGTTGTCCTGCGTGCCTCCGAAACTGAGCGCAGGATCGACCGGGTGTATCGTTATCCCTGTGAACTGTGTCAGCGACAGCGTCGAATTCAAAGAGTGGAACGTATTGCCTCCGTCGTTTGATCGCGAAAGGCCCCCATCATTTGCGATGTAAAGAATATTTGGATTATTTGGCGAGAACGCGATCCCGTGCTGATCAGGGTGTGTATTGGATATGCCGGGCGAATACTGCAAGAAGTCGCCGAACTGGGTGAAGTTTCGAGTCAGGTTCGTCCAGCTCGATCCGCCGTCGGTGCTCTTAAACAGGTCCCGCGTCCCGACATAGATCGTATTCGAGTTTGCGGGATGCGAAACGATGTAGCTGTTATATCCGAACTGGCCGATATCCAGGTCTCTCGTGTTTCGATTGCTCCAGGTCGAGCCACGGTCCGTGCTCGCCATAAGCGAGACTGCGAGGCTCCCTCCCGAGACTCCGCCCGCAAAGACGTAGATCGTTTGCGGGCTCGACGGCGAGACAGCGACCTTAACATCGCGTCTGAAGAATGGAGAGAATGAAAAGGTCAGCAGGCTTGTCCAGGTGGTTCCGTTATCAGTAGAGCGGTTAAGACCTGCCGCAGGCCCTGAGGGCGGGTCGGTCTCGTTTGCCTGAATCATCCCTAGATATATAGTCTGCCTGCTCGAAGGATCGATCACAAAATCGCGTGGCGATCCGCCGATGGTCCTCGTCCAGCTCACGCCGCCATCAGTCGAAACATAGAAGCCGCTCGAAGCGACACGGTCGCCTGCGAGCCTTGAATATTGCGCGACATAGACCCGGTTAGCGTTTTGAGGATCGACATCGATCTTCGAAACGGTCCCGGGCGAGGGGAGGCTGTTGTTGTTTACGCGTCGCCAGCTACTCCCTCCGTCGGTCGACTTCAGCACGCCGCTCCCGAGATAGCCCAGCTTTGTATCGCCCATCCCTGCATAGACTATCGATGGGTTGCTTCTCGAGAATGCTATCGCGCCCACGGCGATATCCGCTTCATCGTCTGTGACAGGTGCAAAAGAGCCGCCGCCGTTGGTTGATCGCCATATCCCCCCGGTCGAAACGCCCGCAAGCACGATCTGCGAGTTAACGGGCGATACGGCTACAGCATTGATCCGCCCGCTCGTAGCCCCCCAGTTTGATGGGAATGCCGAAAGCGTCGGGTGCGGGCCGATCGCGCGCCAGCGGTCTGAGGCTGCTGCCTGAAGCGAACCTCGCTCGCGACTCGATGCGCGCAATTGATCGAGCGCGAGCCTTCGCGCATCGGCAGGGAGGCTCGCGAAGGGATAGGCCCTTTGCGATAAGAACCAGTCGGAGCGGCCATCCGGGTCCTCTCGAACCTCGTTCTCTGAACCGCCGGATTGAAAGCGAGGAACGAGCGAGGGCGCGCGAACGCTCAGATCAGGCCCTCGACGAGATATCTTCGGATTTACGAGCGAGACAACGCTGCCCAGGATGAACAGGCCACAAAGCAGAAGCAGCGCCCGGCGAAGACTCGACGAGCAAGGCCCAATGATCAGATTCTTATGATTGCGCCCATTCATTTCACCTGCTCGGCTGCGGCGGCGCTTGCAGCGGCAGACTGGGCCGCCGATTTCTTCATCCACTGCTGTAGGTTATCCTGGTCTTTAGTCACCGTCCGCGAGGCGGCCAGCAACACGAGGGCAAGCAGCGCGCCGAGGACCGGGATGATGTACATCGCCGTGTGCAATCCCTCCGCGCGGAATGGTTCGAGCGATTGATAGGTCAGCTCGGTCAAGCCTGACCTCCTCGCTGCGGTCTCCGTGAATGTATCGCTTGCAAGCCCGGTCCCGTACGGGCCGAGCGATGCGCCAAGCACGTACATGGCAAAAAAGTATAGCGCCATCGCTGTCCCTCGAAGCGAGGGCTCTATTATGTCCTGAATAGTCGAATAGACCGTAGAGTAATAGACGTTCATCGCCGCGTAGCCGAGCCCCATAAAGATTGCGAACCCCCACACGTTGCCGCGCGGCATCCAGAGCGAAAGCAGAATGAGCGGAACCGATAATACGATGGCCACCGCCCCGACTATCATGCGACCGTTGCGGCGTCGCTTCATGATCGCGTCGCCTATTATGCCTCCCAGCAACAGACCGGGAATCCCCATCAGGCCGTTTACC
>DASTET010000925.1:0-3282 GCA_035709445.1 Blastocatellia bacterium
ACTCGCTAGACTCTCGACTCGCCGGACTCGCCAGACTTTATCTTATAAGCGACCATTTTCCCACTCAGCACGACCATCGGCAGGCCGGTGCCCGGTGTGGTGCTCGCCCCGACATAATAGAGCCCTTCGATCTCCTTTGAATAATTGCTTGCTCGCTTAGGACCGAGCTGAAAGAGTGTGTGCGCTGCGCCGAAGGCCGACCCGTCGTAAAGCCCGAATCGCCGCTGCCAATCGACGGGAGTATAGACCTCTTCAACGCTGATGCGTGAAGCATCAAGCTCGACGTTGTGCTGGCGGAGACGGGCAAATACTCGGGCCTTAATATCGAGAGTGATCGCTTCCCAATCCGCGTCAAGCATATCGCTTAACAGCGGGGTCGGCACGAGCACGAACATGGCTGTGCATCCCGGCGGAGCAAGGCTCGCATCGGTGGCCGAAGGCACGCTCACATAAAAAGGAATCTGGCGGGGGATGCGTTTCGCCTTGAATAAGTCGTTGAAAGCGCCGCGATAATCCTCCGGCAAAAAGATCGTGTGATGGCCTATGCGCTCTACTTCGCCCCGTATGCCCCAATAAAAAGTCAGCACGCCGGGCGTCATCCTCGTCCTTGTCGCCCGTCCAAGCAGCTCGATGTCGGTCGTCGGCACATCTACGTTCGATACGACTATTCTCGACGCGCGAAAGGTGCCGTCTTCAAGCTCTATGCCGATGACCCGACCGTTGCGCGTGACGATTCTTTTGACTCGATGCCCGGTGAAGATTCTTATTCCAAGCTCGCTGGCGAGCTTTTCGACGGCTTCGACCAGCGCGTATATTCCGCCTTCCGGCAGCCATAGCCCGTAAGCCATCTCGCCGTACGCCAGGATCGAGAACAATCCCGGCAGGTCGAACGGCGAGCCGCCAAGATACATCCCATAAGAGCCGAGCGCCTCGCGTATGTGTCGGCTTCGAAAGAACCGCTTCAGCTCGGAATCGAGAGAGCGCCACACCGATGTCTTCAAAAGCTCGCGAAGCGTGAGCGCGCCAAGCCACTTCATATAGCCGCGCTCGTTGCGCGTCACTAGCTTTTCAAACGCCATGCGGTACTTCGCTTCGGCGTCTCGCAAATACCTGATGGCCTGCGGGCGAGAGCCGGGCTCTACCCGCTCGCACTCTTCGAGCAATCGCCCGAAATCGCTCGACAGCGTAAACCGCGTCCCGTCCGGCCATTGAAAGCTGATCGAAGGCTCTACGCGAAGCAGCGTGACATAATCTTTCATGTCGCGGTCCGCCGCGCGGAAAAGCTCTTCAAAGACCCACGGGTAGTTCAGAAGCGACGGTCCCGTGTCGAACCTGTACCCCTCGCGCTCGATCCGGTTCGCCCGCCCCCCGACCCGCTCGCTGGCTTCGAAGACGGTCACATCGAATCCCGCCACCGCGAGATGTACGGCCGCGCTCAACCCTCCAAGCCCTCCTCCTATGATGGTCACACGGGGGAGTTCGATGGGTATGCTGCCGCACATTGCCTGCGTCTTCTTCATAAGGCTGTCACCGGCCAAGGTACGCGAGCGGCAAGCGCCAGTATTTGCTTGCTGGCAGGACGCGAAACTTCTCGCTGATGGGAACGCTCTCGCGGTGCAGTATGCCCTGCGGGCTGCGGCCTATCCGATCATTCAACTGTCGATAAACGTCTATGCAGGCGCGGATGGCGACCCGGCAATCCGGGGCAAACGCATCCAGGTCGGCCTCGGCGCTCCGATAGTAACACTCGGTTACCGCCGCCAGTCGCCGCAAGACCCGGCTCAGCGATTCGTGCTGTCGAGCGTCGGAGACGTCTGCCCTTGTTACTCCCTCTTCGGCGAGCATGTCGAGCGGGAGATATATCCGCCCTCGTCGCTGGTCTTCGCCGATGTCGCGCAAAAAGTTTGTCAGTTGCAGGGCGATGCCGAGGTTTCGCGCGCTCGTAAGCGCTCGCTCGAAGTCTTCGCCCGCCGCCGCGCCATACACATAGGTCAGAAAGTAACCGACGACGATCGCGCTGCCATATATATAACTCTCGATCAGGTCATCAAGCGTGGCGAATAGGCGAGGCCGCACGTCGCATCGCATCGCATCGATAAACGCGCGGTAATGCTCGTGAGGAATGCCCGAATCGCGCACGACACGGGTGAAGCTTGCAAGATAACAAGTAACGCCCGCTTCGAGCGCTTCCCTGATCGAGCAGGAATCGAGCCCTAACTCGTAGCCGGCCTCCCACTCGGCGAGCATACACAGCCGCTCTTCTTCGCTAAGAGGAAATGTATCGACTATCTCGTCCGGGTAACGCACCGCCGCGTAAATCGCTTCGACCCTGTCACGTTTCATCGCGGGCAAAAAGCGGGTGACTATAAAGAAGCTCGTCGTGTAAGCCCGCATCACGACGCGGGCGCGACGGATGATGATCCCCCACGAGGCTTCTTCTGTAGGCGCGGTAAGCGCCTCACGGCGCGTCTCGCGCTCCAGCGCCCGCCAGTGATCTTCGCTCCAGGGCGCCGTGAGGCCGCTTTTTTTGATTGCCTCAAGCATAGAGTGCGGAATGTCCTCCATAAACCTTATAAGCCTTGTGGCGCGAGCAGACGCGCGATGGCCGCGCGGCGGTAATCAAATATCTTGTCGAGCGCCCTCGCGACGAAAAGGCGTCTGGCCAGACCGCCAAGCGGGCCTGCCGGTATGCGGTACTCTACACGGTCCCGCATGAGCGTGCCTTCAGGCCCGGTCTCTTCAAATGTATGCGTGTGTCTCCAGAACGAATAAGGGCCGCTCAGTTGAAGGTCGACGAAGGATTCTTCGGGCGACCATCTCTCGATGAGCGTCTTCCATCGGAAAACTACGCCAAACAGCGATAGCCTGTACTCAAGCAGCGTCCCGGCGGCCATGATGATGGGCGGGCGTGTCAGGATGCGAAAACGGAGAAAAGGCGGCGTTAACCGCTCGAGGTTGAACGCATCGCTAAAGAAAGCAAACGTCTCGCTCCGCGATCTTGGGACCTCCTGCGCCCGTTCGAGTATGTGGGTCCGCATAAGCTTTTCACCTGCTGCCTGTCGCAGCCCTGCTCGCCGGGCCGGAGCTTCGCTTCGCCTGATCTTCAAACAGGTCTTCAAGCGCCTCATCAAGCCCGGGGTGCTTGAAATTGTACCCCGTATCGAGCGCCACCCTGGGGATGACGCGCTGGCTCATCAGAAGCAGGTCGGCCATCTCTCCCATAATCAAACGGAGAGCAAATTCCGGGGCGGGCAGAAAGGCGGGCCTGTGCAGCACGTGCGC
>DASTET010000926.1:0-4810 GCA_035709445.1 Blastocatellia bacterium
CGCGACCGCTCGCCGCGCCCGGCCCCATCACCGTCATCGAGTTCGATGACCGGACCGAGACTGCATTCAGCCCGCGCCTTTCCGTGCTTCACAAGCTGACTGAAAACCTCTCGCTTACCGCGTCAGGCTATCGAGCATTTCGCGCGCCCACGCTCAACGAGCTATACCGGTCTTTTCGCGTAGGAAACGTCATCACGCTTGCTAACGAAAACCTTCGAGCCGAGCGGCTGACGGGTGGCGAAGCGGGAGCGAGCTTTGCGCAGTTCGATAGAAGGCTTAACCTGACAGGGATATTCTTCTGGAGCGAGATCACCCGGCCAATAGCAAACGTAACGCTCGCCGTCACGCCTGATCTCATAACGCGACAGCGCCGCAATCTCGGTCGCACTCGCTCGCGCGGAGTGGAGATCGAAGCCGAGGCGCGCATCGCGCCTGCTTTCGTTTTAACGGGCGGGTATCAGTTCGTCGATGCGACGGTGCTGGAGTTTCCCGCGAATACCGATCTTGAAGGCTTATTGATCCCGCAGGTGCCTCGCCACCAGCTTACAGTCCAGGCGCGTTATTCAGGCCCCGAGCGAATGGTCCTGGGCATTCAGGGCCGCTTCATAGGCGAGCAGTTTGACGACGACCGCAACCAGTTAAAGCTCGACCGCTACTTCACTCTCGATGCGCTCGTCTCGCGCCCTATAGGACGCGGCATCGAATTATTCGCGGCTGCCGAAAACCTCTTCAACCAGCGTTATGACATAGGGCGCACGC
The DNA here is from genome assembly GCA_035709445.1 of Blastocatellia bacterium. Taxonomy (GTDB): domain Bacteria; phylum Acidobacteriota; class Blastocatellia; order UBA7656; family UBA7656; genus DASTET01. Next base: position 760 of record DASTET010000926.1, read on the forward strand.
CCATAAGGACGATAGGCCCGCCGCTCCTCGCCCGCTTCGGCATACGTTTCCAGATGGGCGCAAGATAAGCAGGGATCGGGGGTCGGGGGTCAGGGTCTGTGTGTGAGTATTGCTTTGATTGCTGAATTCGTAGTCACTGACATAATGACAATCAATTCGCTGACCCCCGACCCCCGATCCCTATTCGTACCTGAGGGCGATCATCGGATCGACTCTTGCCGCGCGGCGAGCGGGGATGTAGCTTGCAAGAAGCGCGACTGCGGCAAGCACAATCGGCGTGCCCGCAAACGTCACGGGATCGGCGGCGCTCACACCGAAGAGCAGGCTTGAAATGAATCGGGCGAGCAGAAAGCTCGCGGCAAGCCCCAGGACGACCCCGCTCCCTATAAGCCCCGCGCCCTGCTTCATGACAAGCGCGAGAACGTCGCGTTGCTGCGCCCCGAGCGCCATCCGAAGCCCTCTCTCGTGCGTGCGCTGGCTGACCGAGTAAGCGAGAACACCGTAGATTCCGATTGCCGCCAGAAGCAGCGCAAGCCCGCCGAAGACGGCCAGCAGCGCGGCCCCCATTCGCGGCGCCCACAACCCCTGCCCGATCACGTCGGACATGGTCGACACGTTGGTGATAGGAAGGTTCCTGTCGAGGGCCTGTACCTCGTTGCGCACAGTGCCGAGACCGTTCGAAGGGTCTCCGGCGGTGCGAACGTAGAGCACTGCGAACGCAGAGTAACTTTGAAGCATCGGCTGGTAGATTATTGGTCGCGGGTCTTCGCCCAGGAATATCGCGTTGCTGTTGCGCGCTATGCCTACGATCTCGTAAAAGGACTCATCGCCAAAGAACTTGAACCGTTTTCCTATGGCCTCCTGGCCGGGCCAGAACCGCTGGGCCATCGCATCGTTGACTATGACTACGCGGGTCGTGTTCTCGCGGTCCGAATCCAAGAAGTCGCGGCCTCTGAGCAGAGGTATGCCGAGCGTTTCGAAGTAACCCGACTCGACCGAGTTGACAATGGTCAGCACGCCCCGGCCACCGGCGGGCGGGTCCTGCCCTTCGATGAAGATGCTCCTTTGAAGCCCGCCGCCAAAGGGAAAATTCGAGGAGACGGTCGCCGCCTGCACGCCCGCTACCGTGCGGACGCGCTCCTGAACCTGTCGATAAAACTCCAGCCCCCTGGTCTGGTCGTACCCCTGAGCGCCGACATTGACCGCCATGACAAACATCTTCTCAGTCTCAAAGCCGGGGTCTATTCGCTGCGCGTTTCCGAGGCTTCTTAAGAATAAGCCCGCGCCTATCAGGGCTATGAGGCAGAGCGCGACCTGAGAGACTACGAGCAGGTTCCGCAGGCTCAGCCAGCCGCCGGTCTTATTCGGCTGGCTCGATTTGTCTTTTAGCTCGGTGACGAGGTCCGACCTTGAAGATTGAAGCGCGGGCACCAGCCCGAATATGAGACCCGTCACAAGCGAGAGCAGCAGGGTAAACCCCAGCACCATCGGATTGAGGCTGAGGTCCAGATCGTCCTCGCCGAAAAAGGGCGGGCGAAACGACCAGAGCAGATCGCGGCCCCAGTATGCCAGCAGCAGCCCGACCACGCCTCCGAGCAACGAGAGCAACACGCTCTCGGTCATAAGCTGGCGGATGAGGCGGGCGCGGCTCGCCCCTATCGAGAGTCTTATGGCGATCTCTTTGCGCCGCCCCGACGCCCGCGCAAGCAGGAGGTTGGCCACATTCGCGCAGGCGATCAGCAGCACAAGCCCGACAACGGTCATCATCAAAGTGCCGGCCTGCACGAAGACGCCGCGCAAGGCAGGGTTTATGGCCGATTGCGTGACAGGCATAAGCGATACGCTGCGTTTCTCGTTGTCTCTCGGATATGCCTGCTCAAGGTTTGCGGCTATGGTCCTCAAAGAAGCCTGCGCCTGGCTCATCGAGACGCCGGGCCTCAGGCGGCCCACGACGTTGAACAGCAGCGCGCGGCGGGAGGTGAACCATTCGCGAAACGTCCCCGTAAGCACCTGCTGGTACATCTGCGCGGGCACAAAAAAATCGGGCGATCCAATTTGAGTTGCCCCCCTGAAGTTTTCCGGGGCTACGCCGATGACGGTGAAGCTTTGATTGTTCAGCGTGATCGTATTGCCTATCAGAGAAGGGTCGCCGCCGAACCTGCGCTGCCAGAGGTTATAACTCAGGACGACGACAGGGTGCGTGCCGGGCGTGCGGTCTTCTTCGGGCAGAAAGGTGCGGCCCTGTAACGCCTTGACTCCGAGCACGTCGAAGTAATTGCCGGTGACCAGAAGCCCTCCGATCTGTTCCGGCTCGCCGTCGCCCGATAGGCTCATCCCCACTCCCGTAAACGACACCAGCCCCGAAAAGACATCGTTCTGGTCCCGGTAATCGACATAGTTCGGGAAAGAGATCGGCATGAAGTCGTTAAAGCCCCCGGTGTTTCGCTCATCCGTACCATAGACGGTCATAAGCTCGGAAGGCTCGGCCAGCGGCAGCGGGTTTAGAAAGACGGCGTTAATAATCGTGAATATCGTAGTGTTTGCGCCTATGCCGAGCGCGAGCGACAGCACTGCGACGGCAGTGAAAGCCTTGCTTCTGAGGAGCATTCGACCGCCATAGCGAAGGTCTTGAAAAAGAGTCTCCATAGATAAGCCTCCAGCATAAGGTTGGAGCTTAATAGCCAATTACTATGCCAGGGCCGGGCGCGGGGTCGAAGGCCCGGGTCGCGCCTTTCGCCGAGCATCGCTATCGGATCGCTAAAATCAACCAGATAACCCGTTTGGCCGGGATATAGCTGCCTTCGGAATAGCTGACGGCGAGGTCGTTGCGGACTGATAATTACCCGGCTTACACCTCCGGAATCCTGTCCGCTTGTGGGAATGGATTTCCCGGATATGGGCAGACGCTCAATTATCATCTATACCTATGAATAACTATCTATTACAGGTTGCAGCCAACGACCGGGCTATAGATATGCACCCATTTCCCTATATTTCCATAAAAGTGGGCCACAATGTGGGCCACAGGCAGATTAGACTAAATGCATAATACCTTTCGAGTTATGCCCGTCTAACTTACGCGCGACCTGCGGCGCTACAGCGTGCCGGTGACGATCAATAAGGCGAAGCAGGTCAATATAGCGGCTGATGGAGGTAAGCAGGTCAATGCGGTGAAGGTGGAAGAGTGAGCGCCATCATCGGCTGATTGCTAGAAGGCTCTTGCAGATAGACGGGAATAAACCGCAAGAGTCGGTAAAAGACGACTGGGATGCATGTTATACTGCGAGGCGCGGCATAATAGGTCTAAAAGGTGGGTTATACCGCAGGATTCGGTAAGAGATGAGAAATCGGCATGTTATACCGCAGTGTGCGGTTGGATTAATAGTTAGGCGGCTTACCTTCCCTTATAGTAGTATTACCACGACTATCAATTTGAAAGGATTATGGTATGCGAAATCTTTGCCTGTTGTTTGTCTTCCTTTTATTGACACTTGCTTCTGCTGCCGACGCTCAAACAACCGCATCTAACGCAGATGCGGCAGCAATACGGCAAACCGCTCTCGATTACATTGAAGGCTGGTACGAAGGGAATGCAGAGCGAATGGAACGCGCACTTCATCCAGAATTGGCAAAAAGGATTGTGCGTACAAATCCGCAGAACAATCAAAGCCGACTCGATCAGATGAGCGCGATGAGCCTAGTTCAAGGAACACGCAGAGGCGGAGGCAAAAATACGCCGAAAGAGCGACAGCAGAAGGATGTGACAATACTCGACGTTTACGAAAACGCTGCGAGCGTAAAGGTCATCGCCTCGGATTGGATAGACTACTTGCACATGGCGAAATTCAATGGTCGGTGGGTGATTGTCAATGTGTTGTGGGAGCTAAAGCCAAATACGAAGTAGCTGTGTCAGTCTGGAAAATAGTCCCATGACTGAACGCCGCGGCTTTGTTGCACAAATCCGATGAATGAGTAGGCCAGTCCCTAATCAAGTCTATCCTTATACAGCTTTGTAGCTGTCAGGCATGCCTAACCCCGTCATCCGATTCAA
>DASTET010000927.1:0-2859 GCA_035709445.1 Blastocatellia bacterium
AGGAGATAGAGAGTTATGGGAGTGATTACATACAGTTGATGGAGTCGGTGGCGCAGCCGGCGAGCGATGCGGTGTACAATGCGATAAGCTTCGAGCAAGCGCAGCGAGCCGCCTTCACTGATCCTGTTACCGGTCTTGCCAGCTTCCGCACGCTCTCGGCCCAGTTCGAGCGCGAGCGCGCGCGCAGCCAGCGGCTCGGCCTGCCGCTTTCACTTCTCGCGATGAACGTCGACAGCCTGGCCGAGCCGACTTTGAGACCGGCCCCGGAGCGCGAGGACATCATGACCTTGCTCGGCAAGTTAATAAGACAGCAGCTCAGAGAGACAGACCTTGTCTCGCGTCACGGCATGAGCGGATTCATTGCCTTGTTGCCCGACAGCGGGCAAGCTGAAGCGAACGAGGTTCGTAATCGGATATGTGGCGCGATCAAAACGGCAACCAGCGACATAAAGATCAGCTCGGGGACCGCGACCGCTCCGGGCAACGGGAATACGTTTGAAGAGCTGATCCAGCACGCGCATATAGATTGTATCGCGAGCCGCGAAAGCGATGATACGCTCGCTCCCATCCTGAATAACCTTCTCTCCGGCAGCTCGATGTGAGCCTGTGCGTTCTTAATATAACACGCAAGCTACGCCCCGTTTTCCGATCACTCAAGTGCGGGCCCTCCGGGCCATTGTGTTTGATGCCTCGGAACATATTGTGATAAAAAGACTCTTAGCAGATCGATGGTGCCGAGCGGAGTTCTTATGATTTTTAGAGTTCTAATCCTTGTTATCGCTGTTTTGCTGTCTCCCCTGGTCGTACCGGCACAGCAATCGCGCCAGATCAACAGGCCGCCCTTACCCAGCCCTGACAGCAGATCTGGGGAGAGAGGCGCTCAGGATATAGACCTTCCGGACGAGATGCGCGCCCGTCTGTTAATCGAGAGGCTCGAAGGCGAGCATAAGAAGTTCATCGAAGACGTTATGAAGCTCGATGAGCTGTCGAGCGAGGTCGCCCGCTCGTATAATGAGAGGCGGCTGCTTATGCCGGAGGACATAAAGAAACTTGGGAGCATTGAGAAGCTGGCCAAGCGAATTCTCAGTCATGCGGGGGGCAGTCAGGTAGATGGTAACAAAGACGAATCGGCGCAACTTTCTATCCCTGAAGCCATCGAAAAGATGAACGTTGCGGTCGCCAGCATCAAAAAGAGCGCCCTGTCGGAGACGCGGCATGTTGTCTCTGCCGCCGTAATCGGCAACTCTAATGAGGTGATCGAGCTTACCCGGACCATACGCCGTTCCCAGAGACAAAAGGATTGATGCCCACGAAGAGTAAGTCCCGTATGAAGCGCCCTCTGCCAGCGAGTCTGAAGCTGGTCGCCGGTAGTATGGCTGCTTTCCTGCTGCTTGCGCTCATCACTGCCTCTGCCCAGGAGAAAAAACAGCGGCCCGCCGAACGCCCTCAAGAGGAGGCGGTCCGTCTGCACTCTGACCTCGTCGTTTTGAATGTTACGGTAACAGACCAGGCCGGTCAGTACGTCCACGGGCTTACTTCTCGCGATTTCAGCATCCTCGAAGACGGGGCCGCCCAGTCGGTCAGCCTCTTTACTGCCGAAGAAGCCCCCTTTGCCGCAACGATACTGATCGATATGAGCGGCAGCATGGGGTATAAGTTCGGGCTTGTGCGCTCTGCCGCCGCCACCTTTATCGAGCAAATAAGGGACAATGACCAGGTAGCCGTCTACGGGTTCAACAACAAGATCCATCTTTTTCAGGATTTTTCCAATTCGCGCGATATCAGCGATTATATATGGGATGCCGAGGCCAGGGACTCCACCCGGCTCTATGACTGCATGGATGCGGCAATCGATGCGCTCGCCGCGCGCGAAGAGCGCCGCCGCGCAGTGCTGCTGATATCTGACGGATGGGATAGCAGCAGCAGCAAAGCTTCGCTCGATTCGGTCATGAAAAAGGCGCTCGCGGCTGGAATCACCATCTATGCAGTAGACCTCATCGACAACAGCGAGCTGATGGGGAGCGCAAGCCATATCGCGCTGCTCAGACGTGGCCGAAGCGATATGCAAGAGTTTGCCAGCCAGTCCGGCGGTCAATACATTCATTCGCCCCAAGGCGACAGGCTCGAACAGGCTTTTACCAACATCGTCGAAGAACTCCGCAACCAGTACACGCTTTCCTACTATTCCACCAACGATAAGCGAGACGGGCGCTGGCGCAAGCTGGGCGTCGGCCTGTCGCGCCAGGGGTTGTCCGCTCGCACTCGAAAGGGATACTTCGCGCCGAAAAAATAGAAGCCAGAATCTAGAAGCCAGAATCCAGAATCCAGAAGCCAGAATATGGTTGAGGGTGATTCTGACTTCATCTACTCGGCAATGACCGAGAAGCTTCGCGAGAGATTCCGGCTTCTGACTTCTGGCTTCTGGCTTCTTAACTAGAGGCAACTCGATCTGCGATTTGATCATCCTCACTGCGAACAATCCGTACATTCAGGCGTTTAGGATTATGCGGTTCACGCGCGACAGCTTGACTTAATCGCGGATGAGGACAAAAATGTCTTCGGTAAACGACAGGTTCCCATCTATAGCCCCACTGGCCCAGTGCTTGTCTCCGGGCAGCAGTCTTATTTCAGGAGTTATGGTATGCCTCCAAGTATGAAAGTACACGCTCGCGTTCTATCGCTCGTTCTGGCGATTGCGGCGCTGGCCGCGACTGCGCCAGCGCAGTCCGAATCGCTTGAGACTTTGCTCGCCTATCTTAAAAGCCCGAATACCGATACGCGACGGGATGCCGCGCGCAAGCTTGGCGAGCGCCGCGTGCGCGACCAGATCGCCGTGGAATCGCTTGCGGTCGCCGCGCG
>DASTET010000928.1:0-5530 GCA_035709445.1 Blastocatellia bacterium
AGCCCTACATATTCGAAGCTCCCGTTTTCAGAGCGGCTGAGGTTTTCCATCGAGCTTGCCAACATCCACATATTTCAGATGAGCATGAAGAGGGCTGAGTGCCAGGGCATGGGGGCGACCTTTACCGCGCTTGGACTTCACGCGAAGACGGCATACTTCGGCCAGGTCGGAGACAGCCGCGCATATCTGATCCGCGGCGATCACATCCAGCAGATCACAAGGGACCAGTCGCTCGTAGGCCAGCTCGTTCAATCGGGTCACATAACCGAAGAGGAAGCGGAGCGACATACCTACAAGAACGTGATACTTCAGGCGCTCGGCGCGGCCCCGCGAGTCAATGTGGCGATAGACAAGATACCTCTGAGGGATCTCGACATCGTAGTGATGTGCAGCGACGGGCTCTCAAACAAGGTCCGCGCCGACGAGATCAAGCACATAGTCGACCGCGCCCCGTCGCTTAAAGAAGCGTGCGACGACCTGATCACGCTCGCCAACCAGCGCGGGGGCGAGGACAACATAACGGCCCTTGTTGCCCAGTTCACCGGGGGCGGTCTGCTCCCGGCGGACGCGCCTTACCCGCCTGTCAAGGCTGCTATGGAGGGCGGGACGATCCCGCTTTCGAGCAATCCGTCGATATCTATGGTGACAGGCCCCTCGCTCCTTACCCGTTGGGGTGCCGAGACAGTGCCCCGCGATCCTTCCCTGCCGCACGACGTAAATCCCAATGATATCGAAGAAGAAGAAGAGACCTTACGGCCCGTTGAAACCAAGTCTAAGGGCGTGCCTACGGAAGAGCTCAAGAGCGAGCCTTGATCGACTTCCGGTTTCTATCTATTTGTGAGCGGCAGAGTCCGAGAGCCCGCCCGTGTCCCTGAGAAGGCTCGCCGTCTGGCGAATCTTGTGCTTGTCGAGCAGGTGACGAAGGCTCCTGACCGACATACTGAGCAGCTCGGCGGCGCGCGTCTGATTCCCTCCGGTCCGCTGAAGCGCCCGGATGATGTAATCCTTTTCGAGCTGCGCCAGATATGCCTCAAGGTCGAACCCTTCTTCAGGCAGATCGACGTCTGTGATGTTTCTGGGCTTGTATTTGAGTATCCTGTCGGGCAGCCGTTCAGGCTTTATGACGCTTGACGGCTCGAGCGCGACGGCCCGCTCTATAGTGTTTTCAAGCTCGCGGACATTGCCCGGCCAGTCGTAGCCTTCGAGATAACGCATCGCTTCTTCGGCGACATCGAATCTGGCGCGGCCTGCCGCCGCGCTGTACTTATCGAGGAAGTGGCGCACCAGATCGGGGATATCCATCTTGCGCGAGCGCAGCGGCGGCATCTCTATGGGTATGACGCTTATACGATAAAAGAGGTCGTTGCGGAAAGTGTTGTCCTCGACCATCTGCGCGAGGTCTCGATTGGTCGCGGCAACCACGCGGCAATCGACGGGAATCTCTTCAAGCCCGCCCACCCTTCTTATACTCCGCTCCTGAAGCACCCTGAGCAGCTTCACCTGCATTGCCGGCGTCGTCTCGCCTATTTCGTCGAGAAAGATCGTGCCGCCGTCGGCGGCCTCAAACAGACCTTTGCGGTTCGAGACAGCGCCCGTAAAAGAGCCTTTCATGTAGCCGAAAAGCTCGCTTTCGAGGAGCGTCTCGGTGAAAGCGCCGCAGTTGATCGAGACGAAGGGCGCGGACGCGCGGTTGGACTTATCATGGATTGCGCGGGCCACGAGCTCTTTTCCGGTCCCGGACTCTCCGGTTATCAGCACGGTCGAGGTCGTCTGAGCGACGGTCTCTATCATCTGATAGACGGCCTGCATCTGGGGCGAGCGGCCTATGATGTTATCGAACCGCTGTCGCAACTGCCCCTTGAGCAGCTTGTTTTCGACTCTCAGCCGCTTCTTTTCGAGCGCCTTGCCTACGATCACCTTCAGCTCTTCGACATCGAACCCGGAATCCTTTATAACGAAGTCTTCCGCGCCTAGCTTGAATGCGCGACGCGCGCTATCGACCGTGGCGAAGGCAGTGATCATGATGACCATCGTCTCGGGCGAGACTTCCCGGACGCGCTCGAGCAGATCGATGCCGTTTATGTCGGGCATCTTCACGTCCGATATGATCAGGTCATATACGTTCTGACGAACCTGCTCAAGGGCGAGAGTCCCGTTTTCAGCCGTATGGACCGCATAACCGGCTCGCTTCAACACAAGCTCAAGCAGCTCCCTCATGCTGCGTTCGTCATCGACTACTAGTATTTTTTCCATCACTTCCTCACACCCGCGCCCGCATTTAAAAAGTCAGGCAGTTAGATTACCCCGAGGAGGCCCAGTCCAAGCCAGAGGATGGTCCGACTTCGAATATCAATTAATCCTGTTCGCGTAAGCGACGGGCACAGATGACCCTTTGCGAGAGACGCCGCCGGAGGTCGAGGATTTATCCTCCGCATCGCGCGCCACGCGCCCGCCGGAAGGCAGCCTTATAGAGATGCTCGTCCCCCTTCCGGCCTCGCTATCGACGATTATCTTTCCGTTGTGGTCCCGCACAAGCTGGTAGACGATCGCCATTCCAAGCCCCGTCCCGCCGCTCGAAGAGCTGAAGGGCTCGAACAGCCGGTCTTTCTGCTCGCGGCTCATCCCGCGCCCGGTGTCGCTAAAAGTTATGCAGACCTCCTGACCGGGCACGGCCTCAAGCTCTACGCGAAGCTGGCCGCCGAGCGGCATCGCCTGTATGGCATTGCGCGAGAGGTTCCAGAATACCTGCCGCATCTGATTCGGGTCGCCGTTGTAATGTACAGGCTCGTCCGGGTAGACTTCGACAACCTCGTGATCCGGCCTCAGCTCAGGGCTGTTACGCAGAAGCGCGACCGTCTCAGAGAGTATGCTCGAAAGCTCTATCACCGTCCGCTCGATTCGCGGCGGGCGGGCATAGGTCAGAAAATCTGAGACTATTCGATTGAGCCGGTCGGACTCTCTGAGCACTATCTCCATCAACTGCAACTGATCCCTGGAAAGGTCAAGCTCGCTTGCCAGTACCTGGACCGACCCCCGCATAGAGGCGAGCGGGTTGCGTATCTCGTGAGCCAGTCCCGCAGCCATCTTGCCGAGCGCGGCGAGCCGCTCCTGGCGTCTGACCTCGCGCTCAAGCTCCATAACCTCGGTCAGGTCCTGAAAAGTCAGGACGTACCCGCGCGATTGGCCCGACTCATCGACGAGGGGCGCGACCGAGAAGCCCAGATGGATATCTCGCCCGTCGGCGGTCTTGCACCCTATATCGAAGCGGGGCAGCCGCGACCGCGTCCTTATCGATTCGAGCCCTACCTCGATCTGCTTTTCGATGTCGCCGAATACCCTGAATATATCGACGCCGCGCACATCCTGGGCCTTGTAACCGGTGATCTCTTCAGCCGCACGGTTGAATGTAGTAATGTCGCCTCTGAGATCGGTCGTGACGAGACCGCTGCGAACGCTCTCGATGATGCGGTCGTTGAAGAGACGGTTGTCGGCCAGCTCCTTTGTAGCATTCGCAAGGTCAAATTCGCTCCGGCGTGCGCGCTCGGCCAGGTGCCCCGAAAGCGTCATTACGACGAGGATCGCCGTCAGGTTGAGCACGAACATAAACTGCGCCCAGTTCATATTCGAGAGGCTGTAGCCAGCCCACCCGGCAGAGCGAGAGAGAATGCCGTTCATAGTGAGCAGGCCCGTAAGCCCGTAGAACCCCGCCCCGAGAGCGCCGATCCACAGGACCTCTCGTCGGTTGAACAGCGCGCTTGCGGAATAGATGATGACAAGGTATAACGCAAGGAAAGGCGATTCCACATCGCCGGTCTTATAGACGAGCCAGGTCACTAAAAGAATGTCGACTATGATCTGGACATGTCCCTGCAATCGGAAGTGCATCGAGCTGCGCAGCCATAAGAAATAACTCGCCGAGACGATCAGGACCACGCCGGTTGTCACGGCCACTACGGGGATGAAAGCTCGCGGGCCGTTCTCCCGCTCAAACACTCCCACAGCCGCCAGCAAAATGCCCGCTACAGCAAGCCGCGATATCAGCAACCATTGGAGTTTTCTGCGCATACACTTATAAGCCCGGCTTCAAATCACGCGATAAATACGGGAGATCGCAAGGATTGCCCTGTTGCGCTGCCCCTCCTGATTTAACTATCTGGAAAAGGGTTTAGAGCCATCGCTTATTTCCATACTGCGGCGATTTCAGTCTCTATGATGATGAACTTTGTATAGAGGCAATCAGGAGGCACACGCAATATAGCACGTTCAATTGCCCCGCTCAAGACTCTCTTTTCTCTTCTCATAGCGGACTTTCTCGCAGCCTTCCCGGAAACTTCCTCAGCATTTCCGCCTCAAACCCTGAAAATCAAAGAAATCCGTTGCGGAATGCCTATTGCACGTATAATCTTTGTTGTTGTGACGGCGGTCACTGCCCCGCGTGATCGCAGTCATATCAGACCGCAGAAGGTCAGGCTATAATCTGGGCTGACTCGTTGGTTTCCAGAGTCAAAGGCAGGCAGATTGAAACGGACCGCAAATAAAATCGCATCCTTTACGATCCTGGCCCTCATATTCTGGGGTGGGGGGGTCGGGTGCGTTGTCTGTTGCGCCGCCGACAGCTCCGAGGACGTATGCGGAAGGGTTGATAGCTCGGATGTCGATGCCCTCGACGCCACCGGGCATAGCTGCTGTGTAAAACCTGCGTCCGACCCTTCGGAAGGGCCGGACGCTTTTTTGACATATCTTCCCCTTGTAAAACCTTGCTGCGTTCATCAGGCGGCTCTGTATGGTCCTGCGGTCATTCCGCAGCCGGGGCAGTCCGGCCCTGCCATTATCAAGGCGGCTCGTCCTTCTTTTGCTATAGAGATCGAGCCCCGCGCCTCGAATGAGCTTGATCCCATCAGACCCGCCGATAAGGGCGGCACCTATCTCCGATGCTGTGTGCTCCTGATTTAGAGCGTGAGCTGCAACGACAAAAGGCCGCTTTTTTCTCCGGCTAAATAATCACGATCTATACTCTATGGAGATACACAGATGAAGACTGTAAAGACGCTCGTTTTAGTTCTCGTTCTAGGAATGTTTGGCTACGTTTATGCCGACCAGGGTTCTCAAACATCAACCGAAAAAGCCCGGCCCGCAGCAAAGCAATGTATGATGGCCGCAAACGACGCGAGCTGTTGCGTCCCCGGCGCCGAATGCTGCAAGGAGGGCGCCGAGTGCTGCAAGCAAGGATGCTGCTCGGGCGGCGAGTGCTGCAAAGCGGGTGAGGATTGTTGCAAGGCAGGAGCGGATTGCTGCAAGGCAGGATCGTGCTGCTCGGCGGCGAAAACAGCCGATGCCAAGCAGACGGGCCACGTTGCCAAACACCATTCTGCAAAAGAGGGCGCAGCCTGCTGCAAGGCGACCGACGATACAAAGGCCGGCTGCTGCGGCTCCGGCTGCTCGATAGCCAGGGCGACAAAGAAGTGACAACGCTTTGAATAAAAGGCAAGAAGGCGAGGAGAGCCGAAAGCACTCTCCTCGCCTTCTTTAT
>DASTET010000929.1:0-2541 GCA_035709445.1 Blastocatellia bacterium
GCTCGAATCGGCCCGGCAGAACCTGCTCAGGCTGAACGACATCATCAGCGAGGTCGAGCGTCAGGTCAACAGCCTCAAGCGTCAGGCGCAAAAAGCGCGCCGCTTTCGCAGGCTGCGCGAGGAGATGCGAGGTCTTCAAAAGACCGTCTTCACCGCCGATTATTATCGCCTGTCCGAGGCTGCCGAGCGAAACGCCGAAGAGCTTAAACAGGCCGAGGCAAAGCAGTCGGAGTTAGACCTGCTCGTTTCCGACCGCGAAGCCGAGCATAAGGCCCGCTCGACCGAGGCGCGCGCAGCCGAAGACCATCTCGCGGCCCTGCGCGAACAGGCCGCGGCCATCGAGCTTGAGACCGACCGCGCGCGCAATCGCCGGTCTTTTGACGAGCAGCAGATCAAAGAGCTGTCGGCGCGCATACAGGAGATCGAGCGCGATCAGAAGGATTTGGAATCGAGGCTCTCGCTGCTCGATGCGGAAGCGGACCGCCGCGCGACCGATCTGAACGCGCTGGAGAGCGAGCTTTCTACAGAGCAGGCCGACCTGCTGGAACGCGAAGCGCACTATCAGGCAGAGACTGTCCGGCTGCGCGAGGCTGAAGGCGGCATAGAGCAGCTTCGCCAGCGTATGCTCGCCGAGATAGGCGTCACCGAGCGCCTGCGCAACCTGAGCGTCAGTCTTGAGGACGCGCTGCGCCGGATCAAGCTGAAACAGTCGAACCTCGCCTCGGAGATGGAACGCGCCACGGCCCGTCTCGACGAAGCAACAAACGAATACGCGCGCGTCGGGGGCGAGGTCGAAGGCAACCGCGCGAGGCTCGCCGATCTCGCGCAATCGATATCCGAGCATACAGCCGCCCTGAGCTCGCTTCGTGCGGAGGTCGTCGAGCTTCGCTCGCAGCTTGAAGCGTCCCACACGGAAAGGACTGCCGCCGAGCACAGGCTGGCATCGCTCGAAGACCTTGACGCGCATCACGCTTACTACTCGGATGCGGTTCAGCATGTGCTCTCACCGGAGCAGGCCGCACGGATAAACGCGCTCGGCACGCTCGCCGATTATGTCGAGGTCGAGACCCAGTACGAGCGGTTGATAGAAAGCCTGTTCGGGCGCGAGCTTCAATGCGTGCTTGTGCCGACAATCGATGATGCGCTCACAGGCGTCGAGTCTCTCAAGGCCGAAGGGCTCGGTCGCGGCGCGTTTCTGGTTGTGGGGCTGCACGGCGGCGAGGACGATCCGTCCGATGAGGAGCGGAGATTTGAAGGCGACAAACAGGAACACGACAATGAAGAGGACCCGCTGGCTAGCGACGAAGCGGTCGCTACGGGTGAGTATTTCTCGGCGGACACTCATCCCCATTCCGATCTGATGGCCAAATCCTTTTATCCGGTTCACGACCCTTCGTTCGAGGAGGGGCAGCAAGAGATCGCTCAAAGATTCACGCTCGACGTGCTGCGCGCTATCGATCTGCTGGGACTCAGGCGAGAGATAAAATCGGTGGTCGAGCGCGCGTTCCCGGACAAGTGCGCCGCGGCGGTCGTGCCCGACATCGAAGCGGCCCTACAGCTCTCCATCGAGAACCCCTCGCGCGTCTATGTCACGATGGACGGCGAGCAGGTGGTCAACGGGCGGTTGATAATGACCGGCGTTCATTCGGCGCAGAAGGGAACTTCGCTGCTGGCTCTCAAGCGCGAGATAAAACAACTACGCGTTCAAACAGGCGTGCTCATCGATGAAGAGCAGCGACGGGCCTTCGAGCTTGCAGACGCGCAAAAGAGGCTCGAAGAGACAGAGGCGCGCACGGCCTCGCTCGACCAGCAGCTCCGCCAGAACGAGAGAGAGGCTGCCGCGCGCGGCTCCGAGATGGAAGGGCTGGCCCGCGACCTTGAGCGCGCCACGCAGCATGTTCGCGTGGTCGAAGCAGAGATGGAGCAGACCGCCGAAGAGCGCCGGGAGCTTGAGTTGCGTATCGAGCAACTGAGCGCCGACCTTGAGGCAGCCGAAACCTCTCAGAAAGAGGTGCAGTCGTCGCTTGCCGCCGCGCAATCGGCCTATCGCGAAATGCGCGCCCGCGCGGAGCAGTTCTCCGAGCAGCTCTCTGCGGCGCGGGCATCGGTCGCCGCGCGCGCCGAGCGGTTGCAGGCTGCGCGCGGCGAGACGCGACGAATCGCACACGAGGCCGAAGAGCTGAGCGCGCGGATAAACCGCAACCGGCTCGAACTCTACGAAAGCCATAACCGCATCGAGCAACTATCGACCTCGCAGTCGGAAGGCGAAGCGGCGACAGCGCGATTCGAATCCGCAAGCGCCGCGCTCGCAGAGCAGATAGACGAGGCGGTGCGGTCGCTCGCCCAGGCTCGCGAGCAGGCGGACGAGCTTGAGACGCTGCTCGCCCGGCTGCGCCAGGAGGCGTCTTCGGCGCACGACCGGCGAGGTCAGATAGAGGTCGAGCGGGCGCGAATCGAGAGTGAGGCCGAGCACCTCAGCCGCACCTGTTACGCGGAGCTGGCTCAGCCGCTCGAAGAGGTTGTGGCGAGCGTGGAGCTTGG
>DASTET010000930.1:0-2513 GCA_035709445.1 Blastocatellia bacterium
GGGCTCGGCCCTGCTTCTGCCTGTAGCTACCAAAGACGAGCTGCTCGCGATCCTGTCGCTCGGCCCGCGTCTCGGAGACCTGCCATTCTCGCAGGAGGACCGGCAACTGCTGATGACCGTGGCCTGGCAGATGGCATTCGCCATCCAGAATGCGGAGCTTGTCCATCAGATCACCGAGGAAGAAAGGCTCAGACACGAGCTTGAGATCGCCACCCGCGTTCAGCGGCGGCTCTTCCCCGACTGCCCGCCCGAAACCGAGCGCCTGGAACTATCTGGAGTCTGCCATCCGGCGCGCGGGGTCGGCGGCGATTATTACGATTTCATATCGCTCGATGACGGCAAGCTCGGCATTGCCGTTGCCGATGTGGCGGGCAAAGGGATATCGGCGGCCTTGTTGATGTCTACGGTCCAGGCGTCGCTCAGGAGCCAGGCCCCATCGGTCAACGGCAACCTGACGCACCTCGTCTCTTCAATGAACAGGCTGCTCCATTCTTCAACCGACGCGAGCAGCTTTGCGACCTTCTTCTACGCCATGTTCGACGAAGAGTCCGGGCTGCTGACCTACGTCAATGCGGGTCATAACCCGCCGATACTCATCAGGGCGGCAGCCGCGGTCAGAGCCAGCAGCACGGGCCAGGCAGCCGTCTCAACCGTCGACGCGCGGGTGATGACAGCCGACGCCGGAGCCGAACACAGCCATCTCGTCACGCTCACAAAAGGCGGGCCGGTGATAGGCGCTTTTCACAACTGCTCCTACGAGCAGGAGAGCGTGCAACTGCACAGCGGCGACGTGCTCGTGGCGTACACGGACGGCCTGACTGAAGCGCTCAACCCCGCGGGTAGAGAATTTGGAGAGAAGGGGCTGCGTCGCATCATAGTCCTGTCGGCTCATCTGCCCGCCCGAGAGTTGATCGATAAGGTCGTCACGAGCGTCCGCGAGTGGTGCGGAGAGACCCCTCCTCACGATGACCTGACGCTCGTCGTTATGAAAGTCAAGTGATTGCCTTGATGGTGTAACACAGATGCGCGCAGATGAACACCGATAAAACCGTAAATTGATCGGTGTTCATCTGCGCGCATCTGTCGTTGCTTTTTATGCTAATTTGAGGCTTCCGAGACGGTTGAGACTTTTAGCGTATCTCCTTCCACCATTCCTTCGACGTTTACCGCGAAGCCTTTTTCCGTCTTGGTGTTCTTCAAAAGCTCCGCCACCTTCATATTGCCTGCGTCGTCGAGCTTATAGACCTTGCCCTCTGCGGTAACGACAGAGTAGCCCGACTTGGCGCAGTTCGGCATCAGGGAGCACTTGACCGAATGGGCTTTGACTTTTTCAACACCGTTTTCGCCGCTCGCCCTCCCTGCGCACGCATTGTCGACCACGTACCCGGTCAGTTTAACATTCTCGCCGGCAGCCGCATAAACGACTCCCGCCAGCGCCAGCACCAGACAAACCATAAGCGATCTTCGTATCATTGAATCCTCCTTTAGTTTCGATCTAGTTTTTCTCCTTAAAGGCAAGGTGCCCTCGGCCTTGCAATCCTCTGATTCAACCACTCGGCAACCGCGGAGTCAATCTGTTCCCGGTCTCAAACAGCGATCAGCCTTGCCCCTGCGCCATGTCGAGAACAAAACCCTTTATGTCCTCAAGCCGGACGTAGAGGCGGTCGAAGCTGGCCGTCGGCAGGTGATTCGAATAATGCTCGACGCTGACATCTAGCAATTCGATGACTCCGTTTAATGCGCTGCTCGCAAGCTCGCCGTCATTGAGCCGCGCAAGCTCCTGCGCAAACGCGAACCCTACGCGGCCACGGACTACGCCGAACGATGTATACAACACCAGGTGACCGAATGCCTGTGCGCCTTCAGCTGCGAGCGCCGATCTCAGAATAGAAATGAGCGCATCCGCCCCGGCGTTGCTTTCATCCATCTCGTCAGTCCTCCAGGTTCGAGCCTGCCTCTAACAGGTCGACAAAAGATATTCGCTGGAGAGTCTATTGTAAACCCAAAAGAGGCCGCCCGAGGTCCCGTACCGATTGCTGGTCGAGGATCAGCGAGACCGATTTCAAGTGGAGTGCAAAAGCAGGCGTGAGCGGCGCATTCTTGCAGTAACCTGCGCCGGAGCGTCTCTCCCGCGCAGCCATTTAATCAGGTTGTGAATCAGGCGATGTGGCCGAGATATGAACGTCTCAACACCCTATGGGGTCGAGGCGGTTACCTTTTCGGGGCTGCGCAATACTCCCGAATCTATAGTCCGCCCCGCGCGCGAAATCGCTTGAAAGTGAATCTGGTCATCATCTACTTCGAAGAGTATGAAGTGCAGATCCTTGTCGAAAGCCTTCTCGGTAAACTGCGATGGCTTGACGTCCCCCGGTCTCAGCTTGCCGCCCGCGCCGGAGATAAAATAATGGACCCCTTTCTGCGGTTTTATCCGTTCGTAGAAATGTTCATGGCCCGCGATCACAACATCCACTCCGTGCTTCAGGAATATAGGCTCGACGACCTCTCGCAGCTCC
>DASTET010000931.1:0-13961 GCA_035709445.1 Blastocatellia bacterium
CCACCTGCTGTGAAAGCCGGACGGGGTTGAATGTAGCCAGGTTGCTCAAGACCGCCACTGCAAATCGCTGCTCTGGAAACCAGACTACATGGCTGCGGTATCCTGCATCACCCCCGCTATGTCCAACGGTCCTGAGCCCTCTGTATTTCCCTATACCCAGTGCGAAGGCGTAGTCGATCTTTTGCCCGGTATTTAATACGCCCTGCTGGTACATCTGCTCAATGACCCCCCGCCCGCCGAGCTTCATATCTTCAAAATTCTGCATCCACTTGGCCAGGTCCTCAACAGTTGTAAAGAGACTCGTCGCCCCGACATTGGCATAGTTGAGCGCTGCGAGCCTGAAGCCGCTTTCCCTCTCCGGGGCATAAGAGTATGCCCGGTTCCTCACTATCATCTGGTGGTCGTCATGAAAATGCGTGTCGGTCATGCCGAGCGGCTTGAATATATTCTCGTGAGTCCACTGGCGAAATGTTTGGCCCGTCACCCGCTCGACGATGACGGCGAGCAGTGTATAGCCCATATTCGAGTAAAGATACTCCTGACCGGGATCGAAGTTTAGCTCCTTCTGGTGTCTGACCATTTTGAGGATGTGCTCTTTTGTGATCACATCATCGAGTCTCCATCCAGCCATTGCCAGAAGTTCCCACTGGTCGCGTAGCCCGCTCGTGTGATGGATCAGATGTCGAATAGTGATCTTCTTGCCGAAATCAGGGACTTCAGGCAGGTGCTTGCGAATGTCATCATCAAGCGAGAGCTTGCCTTGACTGGCAAGCAAATTGATGGCGAACGCGGTAAATTGCTTGGAGACGGAAGCGACGTGAAATATGGTAGAAGGACTGATGGGGATGTTGTATTCGAGGTTGGCGCTTCCGTATCCACGTTTGTAGATGACCGAGCCGTCTTTGACAACTATCAAGGCGGCGCCGGGAGAATCCGGCTTTTCCCATTGAGCGAAGAGTTTGTCTACTTTAGATTCAAGTGAGCCATAGGATGAACCGTTTGGCTTGGTAGAGACCTCTTGCGCCTGAGCAATAAAGGAAGCAAGGATTAACATCAAAATAGAAAGGGAAACTCTTCGTATCATGATCTGATCTCCACTTCTGATAGCTTAATGATTTACCCAACAGTTCCGGACGTTATATTCGTTATCTATGATTTGTCAATTGAGTTGATTGAATCTGCCTCGATCTGGTAGAGAGTTTCTGACTAAATCGGACCACATGAGGTTGGCACAGCCCGGTGCTCTTTGATATTTCGATAGTTGCAAAACAAATCGATTCATCAAGGAGACTCTGCTGTGCCCAAAACCACCATACTCGATATCCCCCCAAGAGCAACTTCAGATGCTTTCCCAACTCCGTCGTGCTCGCTATGGTTGCCTGCTTGCTCTGCACATCCGGCTGCTTTGCGCCGCTGGTCACTCACCCACTCAGAGAGCCAGAAGTGACGTCAGCGGTCGAAAAGATGGCCGGGATGAAAAACTCAAGGCTGCGTGAGTGTTTCGTTCTCTTGTGGTCTGATTTAGTTAATGCCAACCCTTGTTCGCAAAGCCAGCGCACATCTCATAACATAATTCTCGAATCACCTATATCATCCCTCAATACTGGCGCGATCTCATCCAAAGCGGCAATGGGTAATTTACTAGAGTTGCAATTTCACTAAATCACCTGATAGCACGTTCTTTGATCGGCACTTCGACTTCAAGTTTAACCAGTCTGGGCGGCAAGCACAGGGTTTCCGTGCAACACTGGTAACGTACCTGCACGGTCAGCTTATGCGTCCCGGAGGCGGCCTCAGCCTTTATCTGCACGGGCAGCGTGAAGGTGACGGAATGCTCATAAAACTCCGTCTCGATGCCGAAATTCCGGTCCAATTCTCTCCGGGGCAATGGCGCTTCGATATCGTTTAGCTCAAACGGTTGACTCGGCGCTAGCGTGATGCGGGTTGGCCTTGGCCCCAGCGGAATCTCTTCGGTCGAATACAGATGCCAGCCGTCTTCGATTTCGGCGGTGAGTTGCACCGTGAATTTCCCGCCTGCCTGGAGCGGCTTCGCCGGCAGGTCAGCCTTAAGCGACCATTTGATCGGATTGATTGGCCGGGACGGGCTGTCCTGCGCAAACGCGCCGGCAGCCGCCACTGCGAACAGGACGACTGCCGACAACAAATGGGTGAACAGGTCTCTTCTCACCTGGCTTCCATCCCGTACTGTTCTTGGTTATTGCTCGACGCCACCTGCCGCTTCAATTTCATCGAGGTGGTTTGTAGAATGGCCTTGGTCTTTTCGTCCTGGACGAAGGCGACGAGGGTCAAATTGTCGGGATCAATCTGGTCCTTCTTCTCGCCGAAGGTGAAAGGCTCGCCGTGGTGTCCGGCCTTTTCATATTCATCGAGATGTTTTCGGGCCTCGGCGCTAATCGCCTTGATGTCAAAGGTCCATTCAAATGACTGGCTGTCTTTGGCGGTGACTGCAAAGCCGCCATACCCCGGTCCCGCCACGCTACGGACCACCATAGGGTGGAAACGGATTCCGTTTTCGCCGTTGTAGCGAAGCTTGTCTTCCGCCAGCACAATATGCAGCTTCAGACCGGTTGAATCGCTCCTCACGTTGCTGACCGTGGCTTTGGCTTTAATCGTTGGGCCATCCATCAAGGCATCAAGTTTCAGATCAGCCTCGGCGGCAGTTTCGAGTCGCTTTTCGACATCCGGGTTGACGCGGTCGTAGAATTCCTGCGCCATGTCGCGCGAGCCGCCACCGCTCTGCTGCCTGCCGTCAAGCGCGTAACCCGGCAGGCCCTGAACGCCATAAAAATTGCTGCGTGCCTGCGTCGCCGGATTGGTCATCGGATCGGGCTCGGGAATGTGCAGGTGATACATCAGCACGGCCAACTCATCGCGCTTGTAGCGTTCCATCATGGCATCGAACCCCAGGTCAGCCGCAGCACAGGCCGTGCATCCCGAACCTGTGAAGATTTCAGCCAGGACAGTGCGATTGGTGCGTTTCGCTGAGGGTTTGTAATGATCGAATTTAACCGGAAGCGGATAGAGCTGGTTGTACTTTGCATCCAGCATCTCTTCCAGTCCGGCAAGCGATCCCTGGTGGGATTTGCTGTATAGAGTTTCCATTTGCTTGCGCGATTCGGCAGGCAGCTTGCCGGAGACGGCGGCGGTTGCGTATGACTCAAGCGCCAGCTTTTCATTGCCTTGCTTCAGGTACAGCTCCGCCAGGCCGATCGAGGCGCTGCTCAGTTGCGGGTTGAATTCATAGGCCTGCTTCAGGTTCTTTTCGGCGTCTGCGAGCTTGCCCTGCTTCAGATAAATGTGACCCAGAGTGGCATAGTAACCTGTTTTTAGATGCCTGGCCTGTTTCGCCAACTCTTCTTCGGTTACAGCCAGCCCTTTGATGGCCAGCTTCTCCGCTTCATCGAGCAGGATGCCAGCCTCGAAGAGTTTGGCCGCAAGATCGTTGTAGAGAGAGGTCTTGAGAAAGTCGGAAGCCGTTTCAACAGCCTTGCCGGCGCTGGCGAGGATTTTATCCTTCTGATCCGGATGGTTTTTGACCAGGACTTCGAAGATGGCCTGGTGCGCAAAGGTAACCGACTGGCTCCGCGGAAAGTCGGCGATGAACTTCTCCATTGCTGCGATTTTTTTGTCCGGTTCTTTGATCCTGGCAGCTTCCATGTAGGCTTTGCGGTCGGCGGGCATGGGTGATTGCGCTGGCGCGCTGGGCAGAAATGCAACCAGGGTGAAACACAACAGAAAAACGAACGGGAAAATTTTTCTTCCGGCCATGAATGCATACTCCTTATATGGTTCAGCCCTTGATGGTTCGCTGGTTGCAGCGATCTTTGAGACTCCTTCAACTGCGTATAACGCCTCTTAAAACCAAAGGCTTCTCCAATCATAACATACGATAAGTGCAAAGGGTCAGGTGCGATCTCATTCGCGCACTTCCGAGGAGAGAGGTTTCTGTTTGTCAACGGTGAAACAGACAATCCGCTCGGTAAGGGCCGGATATCCAGGGCCATTCAGTTCTCAGGTTTTGATGCCAATCAATGCCAGCGCGGCTTGCGGTTGTGCGGCAAACTTCCGACAAGCGGCGGCGATCTTTCCCTCGCCTGCCTTGCGCAGCAAACCAATAACTGTGTTCCTTAAGGCTGCCATCACCTCTAGGATGTTCCCCTTGCGCACCTGAGAGCGATCTTCATCCATCATTACATCTCTCACCCAGTGGCTTTGATTCTCGATCCGCCCCAGCCCGAGGTCAAGGCTTTCAGCCATCTGCGGCAGTTCCCGCAACCACTGCGGTTCATCGCGTCAGGTTAAAGCTCTAGAGAAACGCCTCAACAGCCGACCTCGCAAAACGCTTGGCTACAAAACACCGAATCAAGTATTCTTCGACTCATCACCTGTTGCACTTCACTGTTGAATCCGTGCTGGATAAAGTCGAGCCTAGTCACTTAGAATCCGGCTGGTATAATATCACCCGGCGATGAAGTCGGGTGATATAACTCTTCAATTCGATTCGGGAACCATACTGGTCGAGGGCGCGAGCGCCTCCGATCAGTTGCCGTCCGCCTTCCAGTGGGACGACCGCGTAAGGCGATGGCGCGCGCCTGCGCTTGCCTATCGCCAGGTAGTCGAAGAGATAATTCGCCGGAAGATCGCTTATCAGGATCAGGCGCGGCTCTATCACAACTTCGAGTTTCGCTCGAAGCTCGTCGTAGAGCCGCGCCCGTACCAGCAAGAGGCGCTCGACCGATGGCGCGCTACGGGTCGGCGCGGCGTCGTCATACTGCCTACGGGCTCGGGCAAGAGCTTCCTTGCGCAGATGGCGATAGAGATGACGGGCCGGTCTACGCTCGTCATCGTTCCCACAATCGATCTGATGAATCAATGGTATGACCTGCTGCTGTCATGCTTTCAAGCAGAGATAGGCTTGATCGGCGGCGGTTTTTTTGAGACCGGGGCCATAACGGTCACGACCTATGCGTCCGCCTTCAGGTTTATGGAGCGGATGGGAAATCGATTCGGACTGATCATATTCGACGAATGCCATCACCTGCCCGGAAGCGTCTATCGCTATGCGGCTGAGATGGCCATCGCCCCCTTTCGGCTAGGGCTGACCGCAACCCCTGAGCGGGCCGACGGAGGAGACCTGCTGCTCGAACAGCTCGTCGGCCCGATCATCTACCGGCGCGATGTGCACGAGCTTGCGGGCCGCTATCTCGCCGATTACAGCGTCGTGCGAATAAACGTCCAGCTCACCCCCGAAGAGCGAGAGCGGTACGAGAGCGAGCGAGCGATTTTTCGTGGCTTCTTGAACGATCAGCGGATAGACCTCGGCGGCCTCGACGGGTGGCACCGCTTCATCATGATAAGCGCGCGAAGCGAGGCGGGGCGGCGCGCGATGCAGGCCTATCGCGAATCGAAACGCATCGCGCTCGGCACCGACGCGAAGCTTCGTGCGCTGAAGGACCTGCTCGGGCGTCATCGCAAGGACCGCGTGTTGATCTTCACCGCCGAAAACGACATGGTCTATCAGATATCCGAGCAGTTTTTGATCCCCGCCATCACTCACGAGACCAATATAAAAGAGCGCCGCCAGTGGCTCGAAGCCTTCAACAGCGGCGAGGTGCTCGCGCTCGCCACGTCGAAAGTGCTCAACGAAGGAGTCAATATACCCGATGCCTCGGTCGCGATAGTGCTCTCGGGGTCGGGCTCGTCGCGCGAGCACATACAGAGGCTCGGTCGCATACTGCGAAAACAGCCCGATAAGGAAGCGGTCCTTTACGAAGTGGTGACCTCCGATACCACAGAGGAAGGCATAAGCCGTCGCAGGTCGAGCGGCCCGCAGTATCAGGCAGCGATGAGGGACTCGATCGATCAGAAGCCGCTTAAGTGGGACGAATAAGTCAATGCTGACCTCCGACCTCGCAATGAGCTGGCACCGGGGCCGTCGAACCGGGCCGCGCTACATAGAACCCGATGACGCGGAGTATCTTCAGGCGGCTGCCGATTTGATCTCTATAGTCCGCGAGCACCGCGACCGCCGCCGCGCGGAGCTTGACCGGGCGCTCGAAGAGTACGTCGGGGTGATGACCGAATACAGAACCCTGCGCGGGTTTATAAAGCTTCTCATGGACCGCTGCCTGTTCGAGACTGCAAGCGCCGCAGACCCCGCCGAGATTCGGCGCGCGCTCTTTTTCAAAGCCCGCGAGCATCATCCCGTAACCCGGAACGAGGCGGCCCGCGAGCAGGTCATACAAGAAGCCGCAATCGAAGTCGGCTGCGCGCCCGAAGAGATTATCGAATTCCTTTACGCCGACCTGTCGAATAATCAGAGGCTCGCTGACTTCGAAGAGATCGGCGCAAGCGAGCTGCTAGACCGCTACAACCTGGCGCAGGCGCAGGCGCTGC
This sequence comes from Blastocatellia bacterium, assembly GCA_035709445.1. Classification (GTDB taxonomy): domain Bacteria; phylum Acidobacteriota; class Blastocatellia; order UBA7656; family UBA7656; genus DASTET01. Next base: position 6,418 of record DASTET010000931.1, read on the forward strand.
TCTATCGCTCGATAGAGATGCGGCTTCAGGTCGAGCCGCAGCAGTCCGCAAGTCTGCGACAGTTGTTCGATGCGATCAAAGCTTACCGGCTCATACACCTGATCCAGGGCAGCCCCGCGAAAGGGTACGACATACGTTTGAGCGGGCCGGTCTCGATCTTTCACCGCTCGCAGAAATACGGCGTGCAGATGGCGGTCTTTCTGCCCGCGCTGCTTCTCTGCAAGGGCTGGCGCATGCAGGCCGAGATAGAGACAAAGAAGGGCGGGAGCGCGTTTTTCGAGCTGGCGAGCGATCAAAACAGGCTGCGCTCTCATTATGTGGCGAGCGATTATGAAAACCCGCTGGTCGAGAAGCTCATATCGAGTCAGACGGCGGCTGATGACGGGTGGCGGCTTGAAGCCTGTCGCGAAGTGCTGGACCTCGGCGAGAGCGCGTTCATACCCGATCTTCTGATCCGTCGCCCGGACGGAGGGAGAGTCTATGTCGAAATCCTCGGCTTCTGGACCCCGCGTTATCTCGGCGAGCGGTTGAAAGAGTTCGAGCGCGGCGGCTTTAATAATTTCATACTCGCGGCCTCGGAAGAGCTGCGAGGCAGCCGCGACCCGGCGTCGAAGCTGCCGCCAAACGTGGTGCTGTACAAGACATCTCTCAATGCCGAGTCGCTCAGGCGGGCCGCAGCCGACCTCGCGCTGGAATAAAACAGCTTGCCGAAGCGATGTATAATAAATGGGGCTCAAAAAGTTATGATTATAAAGAAGCCGGAAGATATCAAAAGCAGCGAGATCACGGATAAGAACCTCTATCTCACACGCCGGGACTTTATGCGCGGGTCTGCGATACTCGCTTCGACGACGGCGACAGGGCTTTTGTACCGGCAGCTCACTTCGTCGAGCAGGCGGGCGGAATCAGGCGAGGGCGCGTCGACTGCGGGATCGGCCCCGGCCGTAAAACAGCTCGACGGTGAGACGGCGACCCCGTTCGAAGACATAACCAACTACAACAACTTCTACGAGTTCACAACGAACAAACAGGCGGTCGCCAATAGGGCGAAAGGCTTTGTCACCCGCCCCTGGACAGTGGCGGTCGAAGGGCTGGTAAACAAGCCGAAGGTATTTGACCTCGATGATCTCTTAAAGCTCAGCCCCCTCGAAGAGCGAATCTATCGCCTGCGCTGCGTCGAAGGGTGGTCGATGGTCATCCCCTGGCTCGGCTTCCCGCTCGCACAGCTTCTAAAACAGGTGGAGCCCGCCTCGACCGCGAGCTTCGTAGAGTTCACAACGCTCTATGATCCCGAACGAATGCCCAACCAGAAGACCAATGTCTTAGACTGGCCGTATGTCGAAGGGCTCCGGCTGGACGAAGCGATGCACCCGCTCACTATTCTTTCCGTTGGGCTTTACGGCGAGATGCTGCTGCCGCAAAACGGCGCGCCGATACGACTGATCGTGCCGTGGAAATACGGGTTCAAATCGATCAAGTCGATAGTAAAGATTCGACTCCTGGACTCTCAGCCGAAGACCACGTGGAGCGAGTACGCGCCGGACGAATACGGCTTCTATTCCAACGTCAATCCGAGAGTGGACCACCCGCGATGGAGCCAGGCGAGGGAACGGCGTATAGGCGAGTTCGGCATGAGAGATACGGTGCTCTTTAACGGCTACGGGGACCAGGTAGCTCACCTCTACGAGGGGATGGACCTGAGGGTCCATTATTGACCGGAGGCTCGCAGTGGTAGACATAAAGTTCGCCCGGCTGCTGGTTTTCATAAACGCCCTGGTCCCGCTCGCGATGCTCGCGTGGGACGCGATAAACCGCAACCTCGGCGCGAACCCGCTCGAGTTCATCACTCACACCACGGGGACGTTGACGCTCGTGTTTCTTCTTTTGTCGCTCGCGGTGACGCCGCTGCGCAAGAGCCTGGGGCTTCCGTGGATGATAAAGCTCAGACGTATGCTGGGGCTGTATGCGTTCTTCTATGGCTTTCTGCACCTGACGGCCTATATGTGGTTCGACAAGTTCTTCAACCTCCGAGCGGTGGCCGAAGACACGCTCAACCGCCCTTTCATAGCAATAGGCATGGCCAGTTTTTTTCTTATGGTGCCGCTCGCTATAACCTCGACAAACGACATGGTCAAACGTCTCGGCGGCAAGAGGTGGAACCGTTTGCACCGCGCGGTCTATGTTGCGGCGATAGGCGGGGTGGTCCACTACTGGATGCTTGTGAAGGCCGACACTCGCATCCCCGTAGGGTTCGCCGTCGCGCTCGCGATACTCCTGGGCTACAGGCTGGTTGCCGCCTACTTTCCGCGACCGCACCGGGTAGGAAGAGAATTGTAACCGCAGAGGACGCCGCAGGTACGCAGAGGATTGATTGTTCCTCTGCGTACATGCGGCGTCCTTTGCGGTTATCCTGTCAATTCTGATTGAGCTTGCTTCTTGTGACCTTGATGCTGTAGTCGAGCCAGCCGCGCTCGTTGGCGTTGCGGCAGCGCTCGCGCAGCATCTCAAGCGCCTTGAGCCGCGCTTCGAGCGCCTTCCTGTTGTTTGCGTCAGCCGCCAGCGCGACATCCGACAGGTGAAGCGCCTCGACCGCCTGCCCCGCCTGCGCGCGCTCCATTGCGGCGCGGGCAACCGCGTCCGGCCCGCCCGCGAGCTTCACAAGGTCGGGATAGACAGAAGACGCGGGGGCCTCATACATCGTCGCAGGGTTCGTATCGAACCACCCGACATAGCCTTCGTAAATCCCGCGCACCGACCAGCTCAGCTTGCCGTAGCTTTCTCCCACGTTCAGATGGGGCGGCAGCTTTATCTCGCGCATGAGCGTGAATACGTCCTTGCCCGCGTTCATCCCTCGCACGACCTCGTCGTGCACGTACTGTATAGCATCGCGGTAGCGGGTGAGCTGGCGTGTGACCTCTTCGCTTCCCTGAACGGGGTTGCCGTGGCTCGGCAGGATGATTTCGGGCTTGAGCGCCAGCACCTTGTTTATCGAGCCGACGTAATCGAGCGCCCAGCGCGGCTTCGTGCCGCGGAGCGTGTATATATTCGGGAACGACGTGTAGAAGTTGTCCCCGACAAAGGCTGCCCTGTATTTCGGTATCCAGACCGTGAGGTGATCGTATGTCTCGCCGGGCGTGCTGTAGATTTCAAACTTTATCCCTCCGAGCGTGAACTCATGCTTGTCCTCGAAGAGGATGGTCGGCTCGATCCTGGCTCCATAGTTGCCCGCCCATTCGCCCGGTGAAGGGATGGCGAGCGAGAACTGCGCGGCGTTGCGCCGGGAGTAAAACCCGGCGAGCCTCGCCTGATAGTGAAGAAACTCTTCGTGATTCTTCTGCGCGATGATTTGCGTAGCGGGCTCTTTCCACAGCCGCACGCCGCCCGTGTGATCGCCGTGGCCGTGGGTCAGTATGATGTATTTTATGGGGCCTGGATTCTCAGCGCGAAGAAGCTGTTTGTGCCTCTGCGCGTGAAAAGCTATCGAAGTGTCGATTATGACGTTGCCTTGATCGGTCCTGACCAGGAATGTATTGCCAAAGCCCGTGACCATCGATATCGCTTCGTTCACCTTGATCACTCTGTCTCCGACGCGCATCAGGCCCGCAGGGGTCTCGGCAGTCATCTCCTGAGATATGGCGACGCCGGGCGCGACCGCCTGGATCAGCAGGATTGCGAAGGCAAAGCGAAGGGCGGGATTTGTGCGGCGACAGGGGTAGTTCATATCTTCATCCTCACACGGGGCGGGCATATTGAGGGGCGAGTGACGGGCTTCGACTGCCCGTCACTCGCTCGCGGTCACTGTTTCTTAGGAAACGCGCTGCACACCTGATACGCGCCCGATGGATCGATGGCCGTGTTGCCCTGCTCGACGTGGCGTATGATGCCGTCCTTATCGACGACAAAAGTGGCGCGCGTTGCGAATCCCATCTCTTCGCTCAGGATGCCGTAATCTTTTGAGACCTTGCGCTTGAAATCGCTCAGGAGGGGGAAGGTTATGCCTTCTTTCTTGGCAAATTCACCATTGGCTGCAAAGCTGTCGACGCTTATGCCGAGAACCTGCGTGTCCGTGGCTTCGAATTTGGCGAGATCAGACTGATACGCCTTTAACTCTCTCGTTCAGCCTCCCGTGAATGCAAGCACGTAAAAAGCGAGCACTACGTTCTTCTTGCCTTTGAAATCGCTGAGCTTGACCGGCTTGCGATTCGTGTCGATCAGCTCGAAGTCGGGGGCCGGGTCTCCGACCTTCAAATGAGTCTTGGGTTGTTGCGCCGTCGCCGCCGACGCAAAAGCGAGCAGCAGCGCCAGGCCGAGGAGCGGCCTCATCGATACGACAGGACGTAAGCAATGACGCATAGGTTATTCTCCCTCCTTTAGACTTATCTCTTATCCGTCCGGAAATCGGATCTATCCTTATTAGCCTCCTGACCGGCGACTGTCAACCGGATTTGCGCCTTGCTCAAGCGTGCCGGTCTTGCTTAACTATCAAAGAGCAATTCTGATTTCAACAAGGGGGATTTATGAAAGCAATCTGGCGTGACGCCGTGCTCGCAGAAAGCGATAAGACCGAAGTCGTAGAGGGGAATCATTACTTCCCGCCCGATGCCATCAACAGAGAATACTTCAGCGAAAGCCAGACACATACCACCTGTCCCTGGAAGGGAGAAGCAAGCTACTACGACGTGGTGGTAAACGGCGAAGTCAACCGCGACGCCGCCTGGTACTACCCTGAGCCGAAACCGGCCGCAAGCAACATCAAAGACCACATCGCATTCTGGCGCGGCGTCACCGTAGAACCATAACCAGATTTCGCGGTCGGGTCTATTGCAGAGGTCGCCGCAGGTAAGCAGAGGAATAACCGATCCTCTGCTTACCTGCGGTTTAAGCGATTTTATACCTCATCTACGAAGATTTTCGTTGACAATACGAAATCCTTCGTATTAGTATAGCGGCCTGAGAAAATCGGGGGTGAAAGGACCGAAGAAGTATGGCGAGGCAGGGAACGCCCAGACCGACAGACGCAGAGCTGGAGATACTGAGGGTCTTATGGCAGAACGGGCCGAGCACGGTCCGCGACGTGCAGGAGGCGCTTGGTCGCAGCAAGCCGACCGGGTACACGACCGTGTTGAAGATGCTACAGATCATGACGGAAAAGGGGCTGGTCCGCAGGGATGAGGAGCAGCGGGCGCATGTTTACGAAGCCCGGTATGCTCAGGAGCAGACCCAGCAACAACTGATCGGCGACCTGATCGAAAGAGTCTTCGACGGCTCAGCCGCGAAGCTTGTCATGCAGGCGCTTGCGACCAGAGAGCAGACATCTTCAGAAGAGCTTTTAGAGATCAGGCATATTCTTGACAGCTTCGAGAGAGGTGGCAGATGAACCTTTTTGAGGCGCTGCTTGCAAAGCCCTTCTTTCAGGCACTCGGCTGGGCGCTGATTCATTTTATCTGGCAAGGCGCGCTCGTCGCCGCGCTCTACGCTTCGGCCCGCGTCATGCTCCGCCGGGCTTCGAGCGATACCCGTTACGGGGCCGCATGCGCTGCGATGCTGCTCATGCTGGTCCTGCCGGTAGCGACGCTGATCCTGGCTCTCCAACCTTCGACAGAGGCGACGGGTAGCTACAATGTAATTCCCTCCGCATCGGAGTCCCCCTCGCGCTGGCAAGCGGGGTCATCGGTAGGCGATCTATCGGGGGCGCTCTGGCAGCACCCTGCCTACTCTTCAAACGCGGAGGCAAAGCCTCCTCTCATAAACGGCTCGTTCAAGCAATGGGCTGAATCGCGTTTCAATGCGGTGATGCCGTGGCTCGTGGCGCTTTGGTTTGCCGGGGTCTTCTTCTTATCGGTGCGGTTTCTTGGCGGGCTTGCGCTTGTGCAGCGGTTGAAGAGGGCGCAGACGAGCCCGGCAGTGCGGGTATGGCAGGAGAAGCTCGATTCGCTACGCGAGCAACTGCGCGTGTCGCGAGTCGTACGGCTCTGCGAGTCGGCGCTGGTCGAAGTGCCTACCGTGATCGGCTGGCTTCGCCCGGTGATACTTGTTCCCGCGAGCTTATTTACGGGGCTCAGCGCGCCGCAGCTTGAGGCGCTGCTCGCGCACGAGCTTGCGCACATCCGGCGATACGATTATCTGGTCAACCTGATTCAGACAGCCGTAGAGACGCTGTTGTTTTACCACCCTGCGGTCTGGTGGGTCTCAGCCCATGTGCGCGAGGAGCGAGAGCATTGCTGCGACGATTTAGCGGTGGCGGTATGCAATGACGTGCTGGTCTATGCGCGCGCGCTCGCTGCGCTCGAACAGCTTCGCAGCCACATGCCGCAACCGGCCGTAGCCGCAAACGGCGGCTCGCTGCTAAAGCGAATCCAGCGGCTGGTCAGCGGACCGGCCCCGCTTTCTCACGGGTTCGATTCCTGGCTCGCGGGTTTGATAGCGATTGCCACCGCCTTCAGCATACTGGCAGGCTCACAGACCGCGCTGCTCTCACCGACATCGTCCGACCTCGAAAGCGAGCTTTCCGCTTCCTACGATGCGGCGAGCACAGATGCAGTCTCAAAGTCTGCCGGCCATTCATCTTCGCACGGCGCAAAGCCTCACTTTTTATCCGCCGCGCCCTCAGCCTCGGCGGCAGACGGCGAGAGCGAAGCGAGCGAGCCGTCTCCTGTCCAGACGGACGGGGCGACCATATCAAGCGAAGCTGCCGATCAGGACGGAGGTTCCGGCGGCCAGGACTTCATAAGCGAGATGGTCGCCGAAGGCTACACGAACCTTACCGTCGAGCAGATCATCGCGCTCAAGACGCATGACATAACCCTGGAGTTCGTTCGTGAGATGAAGGGCGCATTCGGCAGCCGGGTGCCGGTCGATCATCTCATAGCTTTGAAGGTGCATGGCGCGACCCCGCAGTTCGTCAGAGAGTTAAAAGAGGCCGGGCTCGACAGGCTCGACGACGAGCAGGTCGTTGCCTTCAGGGTCCACGGAGTGACGGCGCAGTTCATCAGAGAGATAAAGGAGCTGGGCTTCGATGACCTGTCAGCCGAGACCTTTGTCGCCTTCAAGGTACACGGCGTCACGCCCTCTTTCATTCGTGAGGTGAAGTCGCTCGGCTTCAATAACCCTTCCGACGAAGAGATCGTCGCGTTGAGAGTTCACGGCGCGACGCCCCAGTTCATGCAGGCGATGAGGTCGCACATTCGCGACAGGCTTTCTCTCGATCAGGTCATAGCGATGCGCGTTCACGGGGTCACGCCGGAGTATATTAAGGGGCTTGAGGATGCGGGCCAGAGGGGCCTTTCGGCAGACGAGATGGTTGCGTTCAGGGTGCACGGCGTCACCGCCGAGTTCATCAAGGCGATGCAGTCGCTCGGTTTCAGTAAGGTGGACGCTGATCGCCTCGTTGCTCTCAAGGTACACGGCGTCACGGCTGAGTTCGTTCAGCGAGTCAAGAGCCGGGGGTTTACGGACGTGACTATAGAACAGCTTATCGAGTTAAAGCGACTGAACATCCTGCCGTCATCGGATAGAAAATAGCTGCGGCAAGACTCGCTCTGCCG